>WREG01000229.1 GCA_009779455.1 Oscillospiraceae bacterium | reverse complement strand
TCCGAAACGACGCCCGAAGCGCCCATTGATTTAAGCTCGCCGGCTATAGGGGTTTCAAGGCCCAGCAAACAGGGTATAACGTAATCCATATTATAAAAAGCCTTTCAATTATTATATGTACGTATTTTAAACCTATATTCTAATAATGTCAACCATAAAAAACCCGCCCGTTTAATCGGGCGGTTTTTTTATTTAAATTCTCAAAACAACACTTACGAAACTGTTGTGCTGTCTGCCGTGGTGGCAACCGTGGTGCCAGCGTCCGTTGTGCCGGCTACTGTGGTACCAGCGTCCGTTGTGCCGGCCAATGTGGTACCCGCTACTGTGGTGCCTGTGCCTGTTTCACCGTCAGATGTCGCGGTGTCCGCTGTGGTGGCGACTGTGGTGGCGACTGTGGTGGCGACTGTGGTGGTGGGATCAGGTGTATTGCTGCAAGCCGCGAGGGTCAGACCAAGAGCCGCTACGACAGCGATAACAGCAACGATAGCTATAATCTTTTTCATAATGTATTACTCCTTTCTTCTGATTGCGTGTCAGACCGGCAAGCCCGCGGCGAAAGCCCGAAGGCTTAGGCCTTTGCTTGCCGTCTGCGATAATGGTAGCATATAACATTGCCGCTGTCAAGGAATAAATGAAAATGTTACCATTTTGTAATCTTTAGCCGTCAGGTTCAATATATGGATTTGACGCACCTTTTGCATTTTGTATATATGCGACAATGGAGGCGGTCTGCCGTTGTCCGCCCTTTTCTTTTTCAGGCGTTTTTAAATTTATAACGATTTTTCCAGCCCCGCTACATAGCGCAATATCATACGGGCGGCAGACGCGTCCACATCGCCGTCGCCGTTCAAATCGGCGGCGGCGAAAAATTCGCCTTTAAGCTCGTCAAGCTTTGCGACGTGGCGCAGTACCGCCCTCGCGTCGGAGGCTTCTATCTCGCCCGTGCCTGTCACGTCGCCTTTGACCACCATGGTCAATCTTTTATGCTTTCCCGTTTGTTGAAACGTCCAAATAGGATTTGAGTTTCGTTCCTGTCATAAACTGCATTAAGAATGTAATGAAATAAGTTGCTAACACAATTATTGATATATAAACGGGACCGCCTTTCATTACGAAAAATATCAAACTGCCGAGGCCGAGAATAAGGTTGATCATCAAAGCAACGATAATCATTTTATTGTTTTTTTCGAGCAGCATATTTCCGAGGTCTTTATATATCCGATTTGAGCTGCGGAACGCAATTTCGAAAGTTTTCACCCGGCCATGAATACCAATGGCACCGAAAAAACCGATTATCGGAACGCAAGTAAGAACATATTTACTGCCAAGTTCTGTAATTAATGCATCCGCTTTTTCCTTCGGAATTGCATTAACCTTTTTAATGTCGGCTTCGGCACTCGCAATTTGTTCAGTTAGTTCTTTTATGTAGTAAGGGATTTTGTCCAATGTAGATTGCAAGCGTGTCAAATTGGCATTGTCAATTGCGTTTTTTCCTTTTTGCAACGAAAAAAGATCATTGCCGCCTTTAAATATAGCTTCAAAGCTCGCTTCGCCAATCGTATCGATGATATGTTTTCGTAACGCAGTCACGGCTACCCGAAGGTCTTTTTGGTAGAAGTCGTCGATGACAGCCTCATCAATTGCTTGTATTGCAAAATGGCTTTGCATTAAGGGTTCGTCTAAGGCATGGAAATTAGTCTGCATAGAAGCTTTCAGCGATTTAGCTTGTTGGTCGGCGTTTACGCCGGCCTTGCTTAACCCGATAGTAGGAGATCCTACTGCTTGGAATGCCTTTGCTTTATCAATCTGATGATTTATTGATTTAATAGCTTTCTGCATTTTATTAACAATTTCATTAATTTCAGCAGGGTCGATTACATTGCTGAAATCGAATTTTGTTTCAAACTTGCCTGCTAAAACTGCCTTTATTGCTTTAACATGAACACTAAGCTGATTTTGATCCACATAAGCTAACACACTATTGATTTGTTGGCTTATCGCCGCATTCTTTTGTACTAAATCCAAATTACGTCGATATATGTCTACCATGTATTTTTGAATGGCTTTATCAGCACAAAGAGTCGAAAATTTTTTATTAATTTTTGCAACGCCTTCTTTGCATTCGTTTCGCGAACTATTATCGTCAAGCAAATCATCGAACATCGCATGGATGCGCAATCCGATCAGGCATATATCAATACCTGCGAGAAGATCATTGGGGTCCTCGCTACTCGCAAGATTGCTGACAATATTCTCAATACGGGTAATTGTCATTGCAATATCTTCGTCAATGACAGATAATGCTTCGTTGGTAAGTTCTTCCAATGTCTCGTTGGCTTCTTCTTGTGCTTCTGTCAGTTTATCGATAGTATCATCGCGTTTTTCAGAGACTTTACGGGCTTGGTTGATGATGTCATTGTTTTGGGCAACTAAACCATTATATTTGTTTAAATCTCTTTCGTCCCACGCACCCTGATAACGCTTCATACTTTTCATGTCTTTCTGAACTGAAGAAAGTCGGTCGTCATAGTTTGAAATAGAACGCTTCATGTCCGCTATATCGCTTTTAAGCCGAGACACTTTGGAATTATAACGCTCCATTTTAGAATTAAGCTTACCCATTGCCTTTTCGTAGTTAGGGCATTTGATGTAGTTTGTAATATCTTCCTTTTCGACTTTTGGTAAATTAACAAGATGGATGCCGCTGAATTTTTCATAGTTTAGCAGTTGCCCAACTTTTTCTGCCGATTTTTTCAAGCTAATACCCCCGAAATCTTAATATTCTGAATAAACAACCACATTATAAACTACTTTTAACTTTTTGTCAACGCGTTTCGCGTTGTTTTTATAAATTTTTTGCGTTATCCGCGAAGCTGTTCGCATTTCTCATTTAAAATCAAATGGGAGATGATATTGATGAAGTTTTATGAGGTTTTGCGCAATTTGATAGACGACAATGATTTGACGCAAAAGCGGCTGGCGGACGAATTAAACATTACCCCGTCTACATTGGGCGGCTATGTCCAGGGCACCCGCGAGCCTGACTTTGAAACCCTGAAACTGCTGGCGGGGTATTTCGGCGTCACAGCCGACTACCTGCTGGGCCTGCGCCCCGGCCCGGCCTCCACCCGCGAAGAAAGCGAACTCCTGCGCGTCTTCCGCTCCCTCCCGAATGAACAGAAGCAGCTTTTCATAGAACAGGGCAAAACCCTCCTCCGCTTCAGCGCAAAAGAAGCGGCAAAGTCGTCGTAGTTGATTTTACGCGTAAAAATTAAAATTCTTGACTTCCCCCATTTTTCAAGACCATGCCAAGCAAAAGGCAAGGGCCGCAAGGGATTCGGGCGAAAAGCAGGAGAAATATGA
>WREG01000228.1 GCA_009779455.1 Oscillospiraceae bacterium | reverse complement strand
GATAACGAGCGTATTAGATATTTCCTCCAGATAGTCGAGCTGACTGTGCAGATAATCCGTAAAGCAATTGCTTATTCCGGCTTTACCGTATTCATTATAGTAAAAGCGGAATTTATCGGGCATCTCCCTTATGAAATCGAGGATGGGCGGTTCGGTGGCATTATAGCGGCCTGCCGGGTCAAAATCATATACTGAGTGGTGAAATTCAGCTACGATGTTCGCGATACCGAGATAGGATTCGCTTGGCATTTCATTTGTATCCCAGTCGTACGGTTCTTCGCCCGTCAGAAATTCATACACGGTAAAATAATGGTGCCGCAGGTGTTCCCCCTCGCCCTGAGTCTTACTGACATAAGTTATACCTTCTTTTGTAGGTATGGGGACGGCGTTCATCATGAAGCCGTTATATCTGGAGTGAAGCAGCAGGTCGTGCTCAAATAAGACTTCGGCTTCGGGTTTCGGTTTCATATATTTCCTGAAAAACCAGTCTTTGTGTTCGCCGTCTTTATCAAGGACGATCCTGAAAGCGCGGCTGGTATAGCCGCCGAAAATTTCAAAGATTTCTACTATTTTGCCCAAATCATAGTTATTCTCAACGACCTCCCGGATCTGCTGGGATATAAAATGGTTTTCGATGCGCTCTATTTCATCGCGAAGTTTGGCGTTAAGGGATTTCTGAGAAATATAAAGCTTAAGGATTGCATTAGAATCTAATGCATGTATTTCTTTCATAATAATATATACCCCTTCATTTTTTTCCATTATAATAGTAAACGGCGCAAATTGCAATAAAAAAAGACGGAGTATAATCATTATATTGCGAAACGCCGTTATTGATGGTAAAATATATAAGTTAGGGGGGATTTTATCATGGCAAACGATCTTTTCGGAAATTTAGGAAACATAGGAAACCTCGGCGGAAATCTCGGTGGGGCGCTTGGCGGCATTATGGGCGGCCTCGCGAAGTCCGGGCTTGTGCAGACGGATACTCCGGAGGTCAAAATGCTGACCGCTCAGGCTGAGCTGGCCGACATGAGAAAAAAAGAGTCCGAACTGCTGTCGGAAATCGGACGGGCGGCGTATGAGAGGGACCCCGGCGAATGGCCGCAGGATTCAAAGCTGCGGTTAATCAGGCAAAATATCGCGGTAGCCGAAGAGGAACTCAACGCGGTAAAGCAGGCGCAGGAGCAGGCGGATGCGAAAGGCCGCTGCCCGAATTGCGGACACAAAAATGATGAAGGCGTAAAATTCTGTCAGGAGTGCGGAGCGTCTCTCGCTTCGGCGGGTCCGAAATATTGCATATCTTGCGGCGCGAAGCTTGATACAGGTACGCGTTTCTGCGGGGAATGCGGCGCAAAACAGGAGGTATGATATGGCCACATATAAACAACCGTGTATACATTGCGGTGAGATGATCGAGCGGGACAGCCGCTTTTGCGCAAAATGCGGGAGCAGAAGCCCTTTCGGGTATCAATGCCCGACATGTTTAAAACCGATCGAGCGCGGAAACGTCCTCTGTTCCGGATGCGGCAGGCCCCTTACGGTAATCTGCCCGTATTGCGGCGGGCGGACATTCGCGGGCGGGGACAAATGCGGGGCATGCGGCAAATCGCTCATGATACGATGTGAAAATAAACGGTGCGGGGAAGTGCAATTCTTTGAAAACGCCAAATGCACTGCCTGCGGCAAAACCATAAAAAACGCGAAAAAGCAAATAGAAGAGTATAAAAAAGGAGGGAACTAAATGTTACAGGCATTTACCCGAAATTATCAGGACAATTCGACAGACGCCGGCCATCAATTCACTTTTTTCTGCGACAACTGTAATGACGGTTTCAAGTCAAGTTTTATCGAGAGCGATACCTACAAAAAGAGAAAAGGAGGCCGCATTTTGGGGCAGGGAATAGGGCTTGCCGGCAGTTTGCTGGGCGGCAAAGCCCGCGAACTCGGATATGCCGCCGAACGCGGGTCGAATATTTTATCGGAGAGGTTTGACGACAAATCCCCGGAATGGCAGAAGGAACACGAGCAGGCGTTTATGAGGACTCAAAACGAGGTGCGGCAGCATTTCCATCGCTGCCCCGGCTGCAACAATTATGTCTGCGATCAATGTTGGAATGAGGATGAGGGGCTTTGCGTATCGTGCGCCCCGCGTCAGGAAATATATGTGGCCAAGGTCAAGGCCCAGGCTATGAAACGTAACATCGATGCGGCGGGAGAAACGGCAACCGTATGGCAGGGCGGCATCGAGAGCAAAACCACTATCTGCCTGGCTTGCGGCAAACCCGCGGGGACCGGCAAGTTTTGCAACAACTGCGGAGCTTCGATGGAATTGAAAGAGTGCCCGAAATGCGGCGCTAAAAATGCGCAGACGGTGCGGTTCTGTAACAACTGCGGAGAGAATCTGCAGGCGGTTGCGGCGCCGCCGAGCGGCAAGTGCCCTTCATGCGGGCAGGACAACCCGCCCGGGACGAAATTCTGCGGCGGATGCGGAAACAAGCTGGGCTGACGCCGTATATAAAGGAGATGTGACTTAAATGGACGCGTCGATCGAATACACAGCGCAGGCTGTTTCACCTCTTGTGAGCGGCGAAGTCAAAATGACGATCAGTGAAAAGGCCCTGACGGCCGCGGCGTTGTTTGATATAGCGGAAATACCGTTTGCCGAAATGAACGCGCTGATTCATGCGGATTATACCGTTACAGTCAAAGCGGATGACGGCGACTACGTTTTTTCCCGTATGGGAAACTGGCGTCAGCCCTTTTTTGACGCGCTGCTTGGCGCATACAACGGGGCTGTGCTGCGTTCGCTATTCATAAAAAGCGATCCGATCATAACAGCAAGCGGAAACTACCGTTTTTTAGAAAACGGCGCAATCAGCAAAGGCGCGTCTTCCATCCATGTATATGAAAACAGTGTGGCTGCCCTGCCGCCCGATATATCGGCGCGGCGCATCCCGCTTTGCGCCGTAATCGGCATGGATAAAGGCGATCATGAATTGACGCTAAAGCTTAATACCGGCGAAAGCTACACCTTCGCGAAGCTCGGATACGATACGGCGCCTTTTGCGGAAGCCGTAGAAAAGCAGATTCGTTTCCTGCGGGGGCAGGCCGCTTCGGCGGTCAAAGAGATCGACCCGACGTTGACCGCGGCTCAGGTTTCGCAGATCGTGAAGCTGGCGCCGCAGGGGGCGGCCGCGGCCTTCGGGCAGCTTGCCGAAATCGCGCCGTCTTTCACCTCAGCGCTTGAGGAAAAACTGTCAAGCACCCGCGCCGCAGAAAGTTATGCCGTATTTAAGGAATTGTGCGATCCTGCTCAGATATATATCGGTTTCAGAAAGAACGAAACAACCTCAGAGGATCAGGACGAG
>WREG01000227.1 GCA_009779455.1 Oscillospiraceae bacterium | reverse complement strand
TCAACGCCGTAGAGCAGGGTATTCTTGGAATAAAGCCCCGGCATTATATTGTCGAAAGCTTTAAGGGCCTCGATAATGCTTGTCAGGTGCCTGTGGGGCAATACGAACGAAAGGTCGCCGGGAACCGCCGTCGTCAGCGTCGCCCTCGTGGTGGAGCGTTCAAGCCTTGAATAATCGGTGCGCCTGCCCATCAGCAAATCGCCGAGCCGCTGCACGATAATGCCGCCGCCCGTCAGCATATTGCCGAGCTGGGCTATATAACGCCCGTATTCAATAGGCTGGTCAAAGGGTTCCGTAAATTTTGTCGAGACGAGAAGGGCGAAATTAGTGTTTTCGGTATGGGACGCAGTGTCTTCATAGCTGTGGCCGTTGACCACGGCGATGCTTTTCGCGAAGCTGTTGTTGAACCCCTCGTTATAATGCTCCTCGCTGACAATCCCGCCGGGGTTCATGCAGAACGTCCGCACTTTATTCTCGAAAGTGTCGGAATAATACACCATTTTCGCTTCGTATAAATATTTTGTTATGTCATCCGCAACGGCGTTGGGGACCTCTACGCGGACGCCTATGTCAACCTCGTTGTCGGCGGTTTTTATGTTATGCTCCTTGGCGATGGAATTCAGCCAGTCCGCGCCGCCCCTGCCGGGGGCCGCGATAACGTAATCCGCCAAAACCTCCGCGGTTTCGCCGCCGGCATCTTTCAAAACAGCGCCGACGGTATTTTCGCCGCCGTCTATTAAAGGATAGGCATGGGTACGGTCTAAAAACGTGAAACCCTTGTATGAAAGCAGTTTTTCATACATGGCTTTTAAGATTTCATATGAGTTTTCAGTCCCCATATGCCTTACCGGGCACCGGATCAGCTTTATATTATGGCGGCGGCACTCATAGGCGATCTCTTCCGACTCTTTATCCCCTTTGCCGTATACCGTTTCGGGCGCACCGTATTTTAAATATATGCCGTCGGTATAATTTATCAATTCGCGCACTTCATCAACGGGCAGGTAGTTGGTCAGATTCCCTCCGACTTCTTCAGAAAGGGAAAGCTTGCCGTCCGAAAAAGCGCCCGCGCCCGCCCAGCCGCTCATGATGTTGCAGGGGTTGCAGCGCTTGCATACGCCTTTTTTCCTGGCGGGGCAAAAACGTTTTTCTATTGAAAGCCCCTCGTCGACCATTAAAACCTTAAAGCCCGCCGGTAGGGCGCTGTAAAGCTCCAGAGCTGAAAAAATACCCGAAGGCCCCGCGCCTATGATTATGACATCCTGTTTGTCCATCCGATCCCCCCATTTTAAATACGAGTTAGTATAGCACATTTTAACCACCGATTACAAGCATAAATTTTTAACAATTTATTATCTTTATTAACAATTAAAACAGCTCCGCTACAACATATAGTGAAACTGTTTTAAATCAGCCCGCAGATTTAGTATAATTATTATAATAAAGGCCTTCTGCTATATTATATTCGCCCAAAGGCGCCCCCTTTGAATATAAAATCTAGGTACCCGAATATCCCACCTTTTTGCTTAAAACATATTTTCTCGCCGTATCTATCGGTATTATTGTAACCGCAAGCGCGGCTATTATTATTATGTGTACCAATTCAAGGTCAACGGTACGGAAAATCTCGCCGCCGTAATATATTATAAATACCTGAATTAACGTGACCGTACCCATTATCCACAAAAAAGGCTTGTTTGACGATATGTAGCCGAACAGGCGGATTTCGTGCGTCCGCGCGCAAAAGCTTGTGAATATGGCGGAGAACATAAACAGGGCGAAAAAGGCCGTCATCATATATAATTCGCCCCGCGCGCCGAAAATGCCGCGCATTGCGCCGCTTTTGAGGAAAAACAGGCAAAGCGCGGTGGTGTAAAGGCCGGTTACGGCTATCTGCCCCGCCATATACGCATTGATTATAGCCTCGCCCCTCGGTTTGGGCGGCTCCTCCATATATTTGTCCCGCGCTTTTTCCCCGCTGAACGCAAGCCCCGCCAAGGTGTCCATCACAATGTTTATCCATAGCATCTGTATAACCGTTATGGGGAAATCGACCCCTATCAACGGCCCCATGACGGTTACGCCCACAGCGCATATGCATATGCTCATCTGGTAAATGATGAATTTGCGGATGCTTTTGAAAATAGTGCGGCCGTAACATATTGCTTTGGCTATTGACTTAAAATTGTCGTCGATTATCACAATGTCGCCCGCTTCTTTCGCGACCTCCGTGCCGCTCCCCATAGCGAAGCCTATATCAGCCTGTTTCAGGGCGGGGGCGTCGTTTACGCCGTCGCCCGTCATACCCACAACAAGCCCCTTTGCCTGAGCTATGCGAACCAATCTGCTTTTATCCGACGGCAAAGCGCGGGCTATGACTTTTATAAACGGGAGCTTTTTTGAAAGCTCCGCGTCCGTATATTGCCGCATTTCATCTGAGGTCAATACTATATCGCCGTTTTTTGCCAAAACCCCCGCCTCACGCGCTATGGCGAGGGCGGTAAGCCGCGAATCCCCCGTTATCATGACGGTCTGTATGCCTGCCTTCCGCACCATCCGCACCCCTTCGACGGCTTCGGGGCGTATTTCGTCGCGGATTCCTAAAAGCCCGACAAACCGCAGGCCGCGGAATATGCCGTCTTTGGATACGGGTGCGTCGGATTCCGCCACGGCGACAACGCGTATGGCCTGTCCCGTCAAATCCCTGATAATATTGTCGATTTTGGCTTTATTGAACCCACCGGAAACGCCCCCCTCGTCGTTATAATATTCGGTGCAGAATGGCAGAACCCTCTCCGGCGCGCCTTTTATGTAGGTAACATCCCGTCCCCCGCGCACCGACGCCGCCATAAATTTCGCCCCGCTTGAAAAAGGTATGACATCGGTTTTTTGTATGCCGATATTCGGGGCGCCGAAGGTTGAAACGAACTCCAGCAGGGCGCGGTCCGTGGCGTTGCCGCCGATGGCGCGGCCCTTATTCATGGATGCCCCGCAATTATAATATATTGAATCGTGCAAAATGGAGCGCAGCCCCGCTTCAGCCGACCCTGTCTGTTTTTTTGTGAATATCCTGCCCGAGCCCGATACGAAGCTGACAACGTCAAGCTTCCCCTTTGTCAATGTGCCCGTTTTGTCCGTAAAAAGTATGTTCAGGCTGCCCGCAGTCTCTATCCCCGTCAATTTGCGGACGAGAACGTTGTCTTTGAGCATCCGCTTCATGTTGGCGGAAAGCACCACGGTTATCATCATCGGCAGCCCTTCCGGGACGGCCATCACTATTACGGTGACGGCGAGGGTGGCGGCTTTCATGACATGCCCGAACATCA
This sequence comes from Oscillospiraceae bacterium, assembly GCA_009779455.1. Lineage (GTDB taxonomy): Bacteria > Bacillota > Clostridia > Oscillospirales > Acutalibacteraceae > WREG01. The sequence continues at coordinate 49 of WREG01000227.1, read as the reverse complement.
CGGAGGGAGAACCCAAAGTTTCTGAAATCAGCGACGCGTTGAATTTATT
>WREG01000226.1 GCA_009779455.1 Oscillospiraceae bacterium | reverse complement strand
TCCATCGCGTCCGCTTTTTCCTTTTCTGTGTAGGCAAACCAGGTTTCGCTGCCGGAATTTATTTCATACAGGGGCGATTCGGCGATGTAGACTCTGCCCGCGTTGATGAGCGACGGCATAAGGCGGTAGAATACTGTCAAAATAAGGGTGCGTATCTGGAAGCCGTCAACGTCGGCGTCGGTGCAGATTATTACCTTGCTCCAGCGGAGGTTTTCAAGGCTGAAGGAGGACAGATCCTTGCTTTTCTTTGAATTCACCTCCACGCCGCAGCCCAAAACCTTTATAAGGTCGGTTATTATCTCGTTTTTGAAAATTTTGTCGTATTCAAATTTAAGGCAGTTCAGAATCTTGCCGCGTACTGGGATCACCGCCTGAAAACGGGAGTCCCGGGCCTGCTTGCACGCGCCCAGGGCGCTGTCGCCCTCGACTATATATATCTCACGCTCGAAAACGTCCTTGCTTCGGCAGTCCACGAACTTTTCCACCCGCGACGCCATGTCGCCGCCTGTCGCGAGGGTCTTTTTCAGGTTCAGCCGCGTGACCTCGGCTTTTATACGGCTGCGCATATTGACAAGGACCTGCTCGGTTATCTTTTCGGCCTCAAGCTTGTTTTCGATAAAATAAACCTCAAGCTGATGCCGCAGGAATTCCGTCATCGCCTCCTGTATGAAACGGTTGCTTATGGCCTTTTTTGTCTGGTTTTCGTATGAAGTCTGGGTCGAAAACGAGGAGACAACCAAAATAAGGCAGTCTTCCACGTCCTGAAAGCTTATTTTGCTGTCGGATTTTATATATTTGCCGTTCTGCTTCAAATAATTGTCGATTTGGTACACAAAAGCGTTTCTGACGGCCTTTTCGGGTGCGCCGCCGTATTCCAAAAAGCTTGAATTGTGGTAATATTCTTTCAGCTGCTTTTTATTTGAGAAGCAAAGGGCGGTGTTGATTTTAACCTTGTAATCGGGCATATCCTCCCTGTCGCGGCCCGTCCTTTCCGCGCTCCAGGCCTGCACGGGCGAGAAGGCGTCCTCCCCCGCGAACTCGTTCAAATAGTCCGTTATGCCGTTCTCGTAATAATATTCAAAGGTCTCAAAGCGCCCGGCTGAAATCTCGTTTTTCAATATGAATTTCACCTTTGCGTTGACAACCGACTGACGCTTTAACGTCTCCTGGAAATATTCGAGGGGAACGTCTATGTCCGTAAAAACTTCGATATCGGGTTTCCATTTTATCTTTGTACCCGTGTCCCTTTTCGGGTACGGCTCCTTCTGCAAGCCCCCTGCCACATTGCCTTTTTCAAAGTGGAGGTTATATTTATACCCGTTTGAATGTATCTCCGCGTCCATGTATTCGGAGGAATACTGGGTGGAGCAAAGGCCGAGGCCGTTGAGGCCCAGCGAATATTCGTAGCTGCCGCCGTCGTTGGTGTCGTACTTCCCGCCCGCATACATCTCGCAGAACAGAAGCTCCCAGTTATAGGCCTTTTCCCGCTCGTTGTAGTCCACGGGCATACCCCGGCCGTGGTCCTGCACCTCGATTGATTTGTCGAGGAAGCGGGTAACAATTATTTTGTCGCCGTAGCCTTCGCGGGCCTCGTCGATGGAGTTCGAGATGATCTCAAAGACGGAGTGCTGACAGCCCTCGATCCCGTCGGAGCCGAATATGACCGCAGGGCGCTTGCGCACCCGGTCGGCGCCCTTTAAGGCGCTGATGCTTTCATTGTTGTATTCTTGTTTTTTTACTGCCATGTTTTAATTATATCCTCCCGTTGTCCACAAACGCGTTCAGCACATTCTCATAAAGCGCGGCGGGGTTTTTTAAAAAGCTGTTTTTCATTTCCTCTGCCTGGAGCATATCCCCGGCGTATACGGTGACGCTTATAAGCGTGTCGCCGTTCGGGGCTTTTATTGAAAAAGCCACGTTGCGGCCGCCGTTTTCGAGTTCTTCGATTTTAACCTCATTTTCCTTTTTCCGCTGTTCGAGGGTTTTGAAATATATGGCGTATTTTATAATCGAAGCCCGCGTCAGGGGCATGATTTTCGTTTGAAGCTCCCGCGCTATGAACCGGCTGTTCTCGTTTGCGGAGTAATAATCCGTATTGCCCGTTATTTCCCTGTCTATGTTCCCGTCCTTAACAAGATCCGTCAGGGCCTGCCCTATCTCAAAGTAATTGGCAAGCCTGTCTTTTATGAACACCTCGCGGATGGCCTCGCCGGGCATGGGGCCGTCCACATTGCTCAAAATATAGCAAATGGCAAGGCGTATGTCCGACCGTTTGTGGAAACCGCCGGGGCTTACGTCCTCATGAAAGGGGTAGTCGTTGTTTTCAGCCAAGTTCATCATCAACCCTTAAAATTCATAGTTTATAATTCATAATTCACAATTAACTTAACTTGTAATTTTCAAAAATGCATATAGCCTTAATCTTTCGTCAGTAATTATGCATTATGAATTATGAATTAACTCAGCAAGGTCATACGGCGTCTGCTGATATACGAAATAATTCAGCCAGTTGGCGAAGATAAGGCTGCCGGCGCAGCGCCATTTCAGTATCGGCGGTTTTGTGTCGTCATCATCCGGAAAATAATTTGCGGGGGCATGTATGGGCAAGCCCCGCTCCTTGTCCCTGAAATATTCCTTTTTCAGCGTGTCGGCGTCGTACTCGAAATGGCCGAGGGCGTAAAAATTCCTGCAATTCATGTCGGAAAGCAGGCTTATCCCCGCGATATCCGAATATGCCAGGATTTGAAGCTCCTTAACTTTGGCGATATCGTCGAATCGTATCTCCGTATGCCTCGAATGGGGCGCGTAAAACTCCTCGTCGAAGCCCCTTAGAAGAGGATGCAGGTTATCCAGCACCTTATGGGCAAAAACGCCGAACATCTTTTCATCAAGGGGGTATTTCGGCACGCCGTAATGGTAAAACAGGTTCGCCTGCGCCCCCCAGCAGATGTTGAAGGTGGAGTAAACGTGGGTTTTCGCCCATTCGAAGATTTCGCACAGCTCGTCCCAATAATCGACCTCCGCAAAATCCAGATGCTCCACGGGGGCGCCCGTCACGATAAGGCCGTCGAAGCGACTGTCTTTTATATCGTCGAAAACCTTGTAAAATTTGGTGAGATGCTCCGCGTCGGTGTTCTTGGGTTTATGGGTGGCGGTCTGAAGAAGCTCCGCCTCGACCTGCAGGGGGGTGTTCCCCAATAAGCGCAAAATCTGCGTCTCCGTCACTATTTTGGCGGGCATGAGGTTCAAAAGCATTATTTTAAGCGGGCGGATGTCCTGCCGCACCGCGCGCTCCGCCGTCATCACGAATATGTTTTCATCCTCAAGGAACTGCCTCGCGGGCAGGTTGTCGGCTATTTTGATAGGCATATATAGTGTGTCCTTTTTTTATTTTTTT
>WREG01000225.1 GCA_009779455.1 Oscillospiraceae bacterium | reverse complement strand
TATATGCCGCTCATGTACTTCCCGGTCTCTTTCATTTTTACATTGCCGCAGAGGATGGGGAAATTTGCCCATTCCACTAAATCTGCAATCTGCCTGCCGCTTTGCTCCAGCGAACCGCCGGGGGTATAGGGATCGCCGTCCATGCCGGGGACTTTGAAGTCGTTATTTCCCAACGCCATAGCGTTATAGCCTATGGCGTTCAGTATTTCAATCTCAATCTCGCCGTGCCAACTCTCATACGGCCCGCGGCGGAACAAATCCCCCGCGTCAAGGAGCAAAACCTCATGATTTTCCTCACGGAGCTGTTTAACAAGCGAAGAATAGCGGGCCAAATCATCAAAATGCCCGTGGATGTCGTTTGTGGAAAGTATCAAAAGGGAATAATCTATTATATCCGCACCCGGTGCCTCGGCGCAGGAGGCGACGGAGAACAGCAGGCAGAACATCAACAAGCATAACATTATTTTAGAAATTATCTTCATATAAATCTTCCTTTTCTTAATTCATGATTCTTAATTCATGATTCTTAATTCATGATTCTTAATTATTTGGCAAAAATTTTATTCTTTCTCTTTTATTTCTTAAAGGCAACCTCTGAAAACCTCAATTTTTGAGGTTCAAACGTAGGGTAAAGCCTAAAATTTCAATGTTTGATTTTATTAAAATATAATAAAAAGAGGTTGCCTTAATTATCTGTCAAAACAGAAAAATAACCTGAAGTTCTCGTCAGCAATTATGAATCATGAATTTGTCCTCCCCCGCATCTTTCGCGTGGAACAATAACCGCTCCTTCATATGCCTTTTAATATTATCATAATTTTCATCGTTAATCAAATTGTTTTTTTCAAGCGGGTCGTTTATTATGTCGAAAAGGTATTTTTCAGTAAAAACACCGCTTCCGCTTTCATGAACAGGGTCGGCGCCTATGGCTTCCGCCACGTATTTATATTGTTTGCCCCTCACGGCGCGGCCCATGTAGCATTCGCTTATCTGCACATAAACGTCCTCTCGCTCGATACCGTCATTTTTTATCATATCCTGAATGGCAATGCCGCGCATTTCATCGCCGATTTCGCATCCGGCGGCGGTTAATATGGTCCGCGGCAGGTCGATAAGGCTCACAAGGCCGTTATATGGGGTTCCGCCCGTGAAACCCGGGCCGGAGATGACCAGCGGCACATGGATGGTGTTCTCAAAGCTGTTCCGCTTGTAGTCGTCGAAGCCCTTTTTGGCTCGCTCTGACAGCAGGGTTTTAAAATGGCAGCCGTGGTCGCTTGTGTATATCAACAAAGTGTCGTCGAAAACGCCTTTTTCTTTCAACGCGTCCGCTACCCTGCCGAAATTGCGGTCCAAAGCTTCGCAGCAGCCCAGATAATCGGGGTATTGTTTCTCCCAGTCGCCTTTTCCGGGCGGCAGATCGGCGGGTTTCGCGAAATTTTTAAATTTTTCTTTGCTCCCTTTCGGCCCTTCAAATCGGTTGCGGTCGTTTTGATGGTGAGGCTCTATATGCGAAAGGAATAAAAAGAACGGGCGGCCGTTATCGGCGGACTTGATAAAATCAATAGCGAAATCCGTAATGCAGTCGGTCCTGTAGCCTTTGAACTTCACCTTTTTGCCGTCGATATCATGTACATAGCCGTCATAGCCGTGGGAAGTGAACTCCAGCACGTCTGAGGCCATCCAATAATCCTTGTAGCCGCCCCTTTTTTCGGCGGGGACGGCGGTTTTTTCGTAATGTTCATAACCATTAGGGCCGTCGCCGCTGGCTAAATGCCATTTTCCCGCATAAGCGGTTTGATAACCCGCATCATTTAAGTAATGGGCTATACCTTTACAGTCCGGCGGCAAAGCGTGTCCGTTCATGAAACAGCCCGTTTGGGTCGGGTAAAGCCCCGTTTGCAGGCAGGCGCGGGCAGGGCCGCAGACCGGCTGCATGGTGAAAGCGTTTGTAAAGTTGATGCCCCTTACAGCTGCCGCGTCGATGTTAGGGGTGACGGGAAGCGGCTGGCCGTTGCAGGACAGGGTGTCGAACCGCTGCTGGTCGGACATAAAAAATATTATGTTTGGTTTCATGCGCGGATCTCCAATCTATGTAAATTTAGGTGATTGCGAAATGTATTTTTTTGGAGCGCAGAGGGCGTAGCGCCCTCGAAACGCCGCATTTCGCAAATGCCTTAATGTAAAATTAAATATAATATTTATCGTATACCCATCTTAGCGGATTGGTGTCTATGTATTCCCATATCTTCCAATATTCATTTTCGTTCCTAATAATATGATCATAATATGATGTTTGCCATAGTGGAAGACCGGTTATTTTATTAGTTTTCTTTTTCAATCCTGCGATAATTATTGGAATCATCGCATTTGTAGGGCGCGACGCCCCCGGCGCGCCGTTTTCTCTGTTTACAGTGATTATCATGTGGATATGATTAGGCATAACAACGAATTTTTCTATTACAACACCTTCATAATGATTTGGGGTTTCTTGTATTTCTTTGCTGACTGTTTCACCATATTTTGATAATCTTAAAGATGTTTTATAAAAATTATCGTTCACAAATACGCTGGGGGTGTTTAACGGCGCGCCGGGGGCGTCGCGCCCTACAAGCGTAATCTCTCCAAGAATTTTGCATCTTTCATTTGTGCAGATGGTAATAAAATAATATCCGTTTTGCGAATAATTATAATTTTTTAATCTTAGCTTTTTTCTTTTAGGCAATTCTTTCGTTTTATTAGCCTGTGTCAAATAAATCACCCGCATTCTAAAATTGAAATCATATCCTTATTTAATTCCGCGAAATATTTATCTATATACAGCCCTAAACCCCCGCATCGTGCGCCGCCTGATACATGGCGATGACGTTTTCCGCTGGGGAGTTGTCCTGTATGGCCTGGGACGGGCCGAAATGGTAGCCGCCTTTGGCGTTCATTATCTCTATCGTTTCTTTGCACACCCTGCGGACGTCGTCCGGGGTTCCGAAGGCCAGTTCGTGCCCCGTGGAGATGAGGCCGCGGAAATTGAGCTTTCCGCCGAAATGCTCCATCAGATATCGAGGGGACATGCTTTCGATTTCAGGCTGGATGGAATCCACGCCTTTTATGCCTATTTCGATAAAATCCTCATAGGCCCAGCTTGAACAGCCGCAGGAGTGCATAAGCGTCGGCAGGCCGTAGGCGTCCGCAAGGCCGGCGAATTTTTTATGTATGGGCTTCATGAGTTTGCGGTAAAGCACGGGGTTTATTATCGGGGCTATCTGAGTGCCCAAATCCTCGCCGTACCAGACAAAGTCCAGATATCCTTTGCATTTTTCGAGCAGCCGCTCCATCATTCCCAATTGGAAATCCGCCCGCCTGTTGATGAATGCAAGCGCGGCTTCGTTCTCCAAAATAAGGTGGCAGAGCATATCCTCCATC
>WREG01000224.1 GCA_009779455.1 Oscillospiraceae bacterium | reverse complement strand
GCATGCTGGAGCGCCCTTAATATCTGCGTCACGAAATGGAGGGCCTCGCGCCAGTTTACCACGCCCTGCTGCTCGATATATTCTTTTAGGGTAATGCCTTCTATATACTCCATCACGATATATTGGAGCTTTTCGCCGAAGCTCACGTCGTAAACCTTGACGATGTTCGGATGGGAGAGTATCGCTATCGCTTTTGATTCATTCTTAAAGCGCCTGCGGAACTCGTCGTTCGCGACGAATTCCTCCTTTAAGACCTTGACCGCGGCTGTCCTGTCGTCGATCAGGTCATAAGCCTTGTAAACGACAGCCATGCCGCCGACGCCTATAAGCTCCTGTATTTCATATCTATCGCCGAGTGTACGGCCAACATAATTTTCCATAAAAATTTCAATCCCTATAATATCATTATTCATTATTCATTAATAAAAATCGCCGTAATATTATCCCCTCCGCCGTTTTCATTTGCGGCTTCTATCAATTTTTCAGCCTTGTTGCCAATATTCCCGTCGCTTATAATGTCCAATATTTTTTCTTCTGCGGCAAAATTGTAAAGCCCGTCCGAGCAAAGCAAGAGGCCGTCGCCTTTTTTAAAGTCTTCCTCGCCGTATTCAAGCTCGATGGTTTTATCCGCCCCTATGGCCCTTGTGATAATATTTTTATACGGGGATTTTTTCACCTCATCCGCAGTTATGGAACCCGCATCCATCAATTCCTGCACCAGGGAATGGTCCACGGTAAGCTGCCGAAGCTCCCCTCCCCTTATTATATATGCCCTGCTGTCCCCTGCGTGAACGATATGGGCCAGCCCGCCTGAGATGATGACGGCGACGACGGTGGTCCCCATGCCCTTTAATTCCCCGTCTTCCTCCGCCGCGTCATATACTATGGAATTGGCCGTCGTCACCGCCGCAAAAAGGAGGTTTCTGACGGAATTCGCGTTCATACCTTCGCTGTAGGCCTTATTTATTTTTTCCGATATAAATTCGCACGACATGCGGCTCGCGACGTTTCCGCCCGCCGCTCCGCCCATGCCGTCGCAGATTACGGCAAAAAGCGCCCCGCCCGGCAGGGAGCCGGCGGCGAAACAATCCTGGTTTGAAGGGCGCACGCGCCCCTTGTCCGTTAATGCGGAGATTTTCAAAATCTGTCCTCCAATTTGCAATGCAGAAATAATAACGCAGAATGCAGAAATGACGTCGAGCAGATAGATATATTCTGATTTGTAATTTACCGCCCGATTTAATTAAAGAAGCTCTAAAATCAAAAATTTTAAATTATATCATTTTATATTACGCGACACATAACTAAAAAATAAATAAAATTACCCCGCGACATTATTTCTGCATTCTGCATTATTAATTCTGCATTACGTTTCCCCGAAGCTGCCCGCAGGAAGCATTTATATCCGCTCCGAGCCTTCTTCGAACCGTCACATTCAGCCCTTTGCTTTTTAGTATTGCCGAAAATCCCCCTGTTCTTTCATTGCCGCTGCCTTTAAAGCTTTGCCCTTCTATTTTATTTGCCGGGATAAGATTTATATGGCATAGCATCCCTTTTAATTTGCCCGCCAGCATAAAAGCGCATTCGTCGCTGTCGTTTAAGCCCTCAATAAGCGCGTATTCGAAGGATATGCGCCGCGACGTGGCGTCAGTGTAACGGCGGCAGGCTTCGAGAATCCCGTCAACGCCGTATTTCCGCGTTATCGGCATGATTTCCCGCCTTATTTCATCCGTCGGGGCGTGAAGGGAGACCGAAAGGGTCAGCTGGAGGCGTTTTTCCGCCAAAGCATCTATTTCAGGCACAAGGCCGCAGGTCGAAAGGGAAATGTTCCGCATCCCTAAGTTTAAGCCATCGCCATTTGAAACAAGCTCCAAAAAACGCAGCGTGTTGTCAAAATTGTCAAGCGGTTCGCCCATTCCCATTAATACTACATGGGATACCCTTACTCCCGCGTCCTTTTCCGCCGCGTGTATCTGGGACAGCATTTCCGACGGGTACAAGTCCCTCCGCAACCCTCCCACAGCCGTGGCGCAGAACCGGCAGCCCATACGGCAGCCCGCCTGCATCGAAATGCAAAGGGTGTAGCCGTATTTATATTTCATAAGGACGGCTTCGATAAATTCTCCGTCAAAAAGGCGAAAAAGATACTTTATTGTATTATCATACACCGAAATTAACTTTTTTTCAATAGCACAATTGAATATGACAAAATTGTCATAAAATATCTTCCTTAATTTAGCAGAAACGTCCGTCATTTTGGAAAAATCTTCAATCCCGGCCTTTTGTATCCATTTAAAAACCTGATTTGCCCTGTATTTCGGCTCTGATATAGAAAGAACAAATTCCTCAATTTCAGTTTTTTTCATTGATTTTATGTCTTTTTTATTTTCGGGCATTAATTTGGATACCTTTTAAAAATAATTTGTTTGCTAACTTCAGTTAAAATGGTAGGGGGGGCCTTGTGCCCTCCCGGGATTCTGCTCAATTTGCCGGGAGGGCACAAGGCCCTCCCCTGCTGTAAGGATTACCAGCAAACCAAAGGCAAAAGTGCAACGACCCGTTGCATTTTTTGAAAACCGGGATATTTTTCGCTTTTTTTATATGCTTATCCCCGTAGCCAAATAAAAATGCGCCTTCGCGATTCCCAAATCAACGGAATTGTCGGAATTTCCGTCCAGCGCGGTAATTTCGCCATTTTTGCAATATATTTTCACGGGCTGCTTGTTGTTGGCCGACGGTGCCTTTGCTACCGCGCACATCCCCTTAAAAAACCAGTCGGGAGGGTTATCCGCTCCGCGGCCTCTTTCGTATTCGCACATTTCTTCCGCCGTTTTCGATTTCCTGTGGGTTATTTTATAAATCGCGTTTTCCCTTGCGCTTTTCCGCTCGGCGGCATAGCCCACAACAATTACAAGGTTTAATTCCTCGTCGGGCTGAAGCTCGCATAAAAGGCAGCTTTTGTCGTAGCTGCCGCCGACCCAGCAGGTGGAAAGGCCAAGGGTTTCGGCGTAAAGGACGAGCATTTCGCCGTAAAACCCCAGTTTTTCTTTAAATTTCGGGATATTTTTATCGCCTTTCAACGCGAAACAATTATTTACGCCTTTTAACAAGCCGTAGCTTTTGCGGAACCCGGCGAAAGCTTCGGCGCAGTTTTCGACAAGGGCAATAGAAAGCCCCGATTCGGCGTTCAGCTCCGCGATTTTTTCATCCAGCAGCTTTTTTTCTTTATTGCCTATAAGTTTATCCAAATAGGCCCTGCGGGAGCATCTTTGGTCAATAGCTTCTAACATATTCATCTGACTTTCAGTCCTTTCAAACTTTAGTTGAGAATTGAGAGTTGGGAGAAATGAAAAAGCATATAACTCTCAATTATTTTTTAATTTGCCTGCCATATCTTCACATTGTCAATTATAAACTCGGTG
>WREG01000223.1 GCA_009779455.1 Oscillospiraceae bacterium | reverse complement strand
GCGGTATGTGGCGTTGGAATTTTGCTGCACCTCGGCAAGCATTATGCCGCCGCCTATGGCATGGAGCGTTCCCGGCGGGATAAAAACCACGTCCCCGGCTTTCACTCTAGCCGTGTTTAAGCAGCCGGAAAGGCTGCCGCCCTTCACTTTCGCCAAAAATTCATCTTTCGAAAACTTTTCCTTAAAGCCGCAAACGATTTCCGCGCCGTCTTCCGCGTCCAATATATACCAGCACTCGGTTTTCCCGCTTTCGCCCTTTTGCAGACCCGCGTAGCCACCGCCCGGATGGACTTGAACGGAAAGATTTTCTTTTGCGTCGATAAACTTTATAAGTATCGGGAAGTCGGAGGGGTTCTTTATATTTAAAGCGTCTAAAAGCGGCAGGCCCTTATATTTGCCCGTTATGACCTGTGACATACCCTCTTCGTGGCAGGATAAAACCCAGGCTTCGGCGATATTCGCAAGCCCGGTTTTATAATTGTATTTATTTTTCAGTTTATCCCCGCCCCACAGGATTTCTTTTAAATAGGGCGATAAGAGAAAAGCGTTCATAGGCTTACCATATCACAAATCCAAGAAAAATGCGTAAACGCTTCAGCGTTTTTGCATTTTTGAAATTACGCGGCGTTAAGCTAACCTATACGCCGCAAACGGCTGCGTCTATTATATTATAAATAATTCTCTCTGTCAAATATTTTAAGTTGCCGTACTTAAAACTTTCTTTAAAATTTTATTTTTGCATCCCCCGTTATTGTCGCATATCACGGAATACACGCATTTCACGGCTTTTTCCCCGTTGTGGAAAACCGTTTCCTCCATAACGACGTTTTTTTTCATCACGCAGCAGTACTGCTCAAAGGAGCTTTGATGTTTGTTCATGCAGACAGTCCTCTCATAATTATGTTTATAACTATTATATTCATAAAAGCCGCGGATTAAACGATGTCCGGCAAAATCCAATTTGAAAAATTGGATTTTGAGGGGATTAGGATTTAGGGATTAGGGATTATAAATAGTAATATTTGTCCGGGGTTTTCGCATAAATATAATTTATAAGCAGGCCGCATGGGACAATGCCCGCATCGTCCCATGTATAGGAGGCATTATGACCTTAACATTAATAAAAGCCGCTTTTATAATAAGCGGCGCGTTGATTTTTTTCGCGTTTTTAAAGGGCGGCAAATTTTTCAGGAAGCTTTTGATAAGTGCGGTCCAAGGCATTATAGCATTGTATGCGGTGAATGTTCTGGGCGCTTTTATCGGCGTCCGCCTGAACGTGAACCCGTTTACCCTGGCGGTATCCGCCGTGGGAAGCACGCCGGGGGTTATTATGCTTTTGATGCTGGACGCGCTGTTTAAATGACCGTGCCTATATATAAATATCCCTTCATTTCCTCCGCGCCGTCTTTTTTTATGAAAGAAAATTCCCGTCCTTCATGCAAAGTCGCCAAATAAAGATGGCAAATGGCGATGCCTGCGTCAAGGCGGTTGAAATTGCCGTACATAGCGGCTTTAACGGGATTTGAAAACAATTTTTGGTATACGTCTACCCTGCCATCATCCCCGCAGGCGAAAAACCAGTTCTGCGTGTTTGAAGCGGAGGGGGCGAGCCGCGCCGCTTCAAGGCGGCTGTCATGCCCTTTTGAAATTTCCGCTATATCCTTCCGTCTGAATTTCGTTATGTCGTCCCTATAAAGATTTTCAGCGGGCCGCCCGAAGCTTAGAATAATGGGCGAAGCCATGCCCCTGACCCGCGATATAGGCTTGGCAAGCCCCAGCCAGCACGAGCCGCAGCCTTTTGACGAAAGGAAAAGGTCGAGCTGCTGGAACATAAAGCCCGCGTTTTCAAGATACCCCTCCGTATTTTCGCTGAAAACGGATATATAATGCGGGGCGCGGACGGGGCAGAATACCGCTACGCTGGAATCTATCCTGCAGGCCGTTTTGATTGACGGGTACAAGGGCTTTAAACTGTCCGCAAAGCCTCGCATCTCGTCAAGTTCAAGCTCGGACAGGCCCGTCATGTCGTATTTCCGGACGGATTTTCTTTTGAAAATGTAATCGTATAGGTCGGGCATAAATAAAATTCCTTCTTTATTTAAATTCTGTTGATGATTATTGACTGGATTAAATCGAAAACAATTTTTAATTCATTATCCTCACAAGCATTTAGCAAAGCTATGATTTTCTTGTTAATAAAGTCTTTATTGTCAGCTTCGTCAAAGATGAGCTGGTCAAGCGAGAGATTTAAGATTGTCGCAAGCCGAAACAGAACTTCAACGGATGGAAAACGGTGGCCGCCTTCAATATGTTTAACGTGTGTAGCGGTTATATTCAACTTTTCCGCAAGCTGTTCCTGCGAAAGCATAATGTTAACTCTTGCCTTTTTTACCGCCGGGCCTAAATTTTTTAAGCAATCCACTTTATATCACCTCATCAATAGCATAAAATTTAAAAGAGCTATTGACAATTAGCTGAAAGAGATTTATAATGGTGCTTAAAGAGATTTTGGAGGTATTGTAAAACATGAAAAGATTTTTTGGCGAAACCGCTTCTGAACAGTTTGCTAAATTAAAGAAGATGCTTATCATTACAGCCGTTATGCTGATTCCGGGCATAATTCTTCTTCCGTTTTTTGATGCCGGGGCCAGTCTTATTGTATTCGCAATGTATTACTGGGGTTGGCTTTTAATGAAAAAGCTGCTGAAAGTTGCTACACTGGGGGCACTCTTATCAAAAAATATCGCAATAGGTACATTAATATTAATTGCGTTTTTTTTGGTAGGCTATGTTGGCGGGTTTGTTTTGTTTTTGCTCGGGTTATGTAAATTTCTCAGCATTTTAGCGAAAAGAACCTATAAAAATAACGGGTGACCACCTATGCCTTATTATAAAGACAGAAATAGCGGCAGGGAAATATGGCTTGCTTCCGGCGAAAATGACGCAATAATTTCGACGGCAATTTTAATCGTAATAGCACCTTTCGCGCTTGTCTTTGCCGTGGTTTTTATTATCGCGGATTTTATAACGGCACATTTTATGGTGACAAGCGTAATATATTTTTCTGTCACTGCGCTTATATCGTTGATAATAGCCAAAATTACAGAGAGGAAAACAGTAAACAGGATTCTTGATTGTTTAGGCTTGATGTTGATGTTTTTTGCTTTTTCTTATTTCAGTTTTTTTTATTATATACCGCGGGTAATAAATCAAGGGGGGCTAATGGACATTATCGGATGGATTTTTGTTTCTTTTGTTTTCGGCTCACTTTTTGTGATTCTGTATAATCTTAAAAAAATTGTCAGAAAACCCGCGCTTTGGTTTATATCAAGATTAATCGTAGCATCCGGCTTTACAGTTTACTATATATTAAACTAATTTGATTAGAGAATAGCCCGACGTGGTTATCGACGACGTTAATCACTCTTTTTCTTCGCCTCCG
>WREG01000222.1 GCA_009779455.1 Oscillospiraceae bacterium | reverse complement strand
GCGATCCTCTTCGGCTGGGGGCTTCCCGTAATGGCCATACAGCTTCTGTTTATCAACGTCGTTGCCGACGGCATCCCCGATTTGTGCATATGCAAGGAGGAACTGGAGGATGACGCCATGAAGCGCGGGCCAATATCCCCGAAAGCGGGCATCTTCGCGAACGGCCTTATACCGAAAATCTCCGTAATGGCAACGCTTTTCACCGTTGTTTCGCTTATAGGCTTTTATATAGGCAAATTTGTGAGCATCCCCGGTGGGCAGGCCCCGTCGTTTGAAATCGGGCAGACAATGGCCTTCCTTATCATCGGCTGGTCGTCGATAATCAATATTTTCAACGCGAGAAGCAATAAAAAGTCTATCTTTACCATAGGCTTCACGTCAAACAGGCTGCTGTTTTTGGCGATATTGTTTTCAATCGGCATCGTGGCCTTTGTCGCCACCGTCCCGTATGTAAGGGACGTGTTCTATTGCGTCCCGCTGGATCTGACACATTGGCTTATAGTTGCCGGGCTATCGATTTCGCCGATTTTCGTGGGGGAAATGCAGAAGGTGTTTCTAAGAAGGCGCGGCAGGCGGTAAAAAGAAATTAACTGTTATTAAAAGAAGGACGATGTTTCCATCGTCCCTTTTTTGATATCTTATATCTTACTTCATCATGCCCGCGACTTCGTCCGCGAAATTGTCCTCGCGCTTTTGAAGCCCTTCGCCCCTCGCGTAGCGGAAGAAGCCAGCGACACTGATTTCCGCGCCGATGGCCTTGGCCGTGTTCGCGATATAATTTTTCACGTCGATGTCGCCGTCTTTGACATATTGCTGTTCGAGAAGGCAGACTTCTTTGTAATATTTGCCGATTTTGCCCGCGATAATACCTTCGAGCACTTTTTCGGGCTTGCCCGCCATTTTCGGGTCTTCCTTCATCTGGGCGGCAAGTATTTCCTTCTCATGGGCCAGCACGTCCGCCGGCACGTTCGACTGGCAGACATATAAGGGGCTCATGGAGGCAATCTGCATGGCGATATCCTTGCCCATGGTCACGAAACCGTCGTTTTTCGCCGCGCCCGCAGGGTTCACGTCGTACATCACCATGACGCCGACCGAGCCGCCGCCGTGGATATAGGTCGAGACCACGCTTTCGACGCGCTCGAAACGTCGGATATTCATGTTTTCGCCGATTTTCAGTATTTTATCCTGCAAATTCTCCAAAACAGTCCTGTCGCTGCCGTCCAGCTTCGTGCTTAGCAAAGCGTCAACGTCAGCCGGGTTTTCATTTGCCACGGTTTTCGCGGCGCTTAAAACAAAGCTTTGGAATTCGGCGTTTTTCGCGACGAAATCGGTCTCTGAATTGACCTCGATTATGACCCCGACGTTTTTGTCGTCATCGTAGTAGGTCAAGACGACGCCTTCGGCGGCTATCCTGCCCGCTTTCTTGGTTGCGGCGGCAAGCCCGCGCTCGCGGAGGACGTCTATAGCTTTATCCATGTCACCCTCAGCTTCGGCAAGGGCCTTTTTGCAGTCCATCATTCCGACCCCTGTTTTTTCGCGGAGAGCCTGTACGTCTTTTGCTGTGAAACTCATATATTATTTATTCCTTTCGTAATTAAATGAAATTCATAATGCATTTTAAAGTTTTTGCTGTAATTTATTACGCTCCTTGAAACGCCGCCGCGTATTCGGCGTTGTCCACCTCTTCAGGGGCTGCCTCGCCGGATTCTTCCTCGTATGGCGCGTCCTGCTCGCCCTGCCTCGCCTCTATGATGCTGTCTGCGATGGCCCCGGCCACAAGCTTGACGGCCCTGATGGCGTCGTCGTTGCCGGGGATGACGAAATCGATTTCGTCCGGGTCGCAGTTGGTGTCAACTATGGCGACGATGGGTATGCCGAGTTTTTTCGCTTCGAGCACCGCGTTCTTTTCTTTGCGCGGGTCAACTATGAACATGGCTTTCGGCATACGGCGCATCTCTGTGATGCCGCCCAGGAATTTTTCGTGCTTTTCAATTTGGAGCTTTAATTTTATGACCTCTTTTTTGGGAAGAAGCTCAAAAGTGCCTTCCGCTTCCATCCTTTTCAGGTGTTCAAGCTTCCTTATCCCCGTTTGGATGGTCTTGAAATTGGTGAGCATCCCGCCGAGCCAGCGAGCGTTGACATAAGGCATACCGCAGCGGACGGCCTCCTCGCGGATTGAGTCCTGGGCCTGTTTTTTTGTGCCGACGAAAAGCACGTCGCCGTTATCCGCCGCTATGTCGCGGATAAAAAGATAGGCCTCGTCAAGTTTTTTGACCGTTTTCTGCAGGTCAATGATGTATATCCCGTTGCGCTCCGTAAAGATATACGGGGCCATCTTGGGGTTCCACCGCCTGGTCTGATGCCCGAAATGCACTCCCGCTTCGAGCAGCTGTTTCATTGATACTACTGACATGTTTGTCCTCCTTTGTTGTTTGAAGAGAACCCGTTGTAAAGATTTCGGATCCCCTCACCGCCGCAGGCATTAAATTTTATCAAACACAACTTATTAAATTATGCACAATGACAAAAAACGCCTGCGTGAGTTTTGCGGACGCATTATAACACACCCATTATAAAAAAGCAAGTATTTTTCCTTAAAATGTCATAAATTTTCTTCGGATTTTTACGCGGATTTTTAAATTTTTATAATCCATCCTTTATAAATTTTTGCAAAGCACAAAATTTGCAGTTTGAAAGAATAGCAGCGCTTTGCAAACGCGGCGTAATTTTTCAAACTTTGCACCTTCGCAAAACTCAGACAAAAAGCTCCTTGACAAATATGGAACTATTTTATATAATGAAATTATTAAAGCAATAAAAATATAACAAATTTTGGAGGGCAAAATGAACATTATCAGGACAAAAGCGGTTGAAATGAAAACCGTACCGGCGGTGGCGTACAAAATGAAACTCCCGGCGGGCGGCGCGGGCATAAAAATGCTGCGGACGGATATTGACGCGGAAGCGTCGGCTGCGATTGACAAGCGTTCGGGCGATACGGCGCCTTACGGCAAATATGACGCGGATATGTTCCCTGCGGAAGCTTTCGCGGAAGCGGCCGAGCTGACGCTCGGGCTGCCTTATTCGGCGCGCGGAAACATAAAGGTGGACATAGCAAAAGCCGGGGCCGCGAATGTGACCGAAGAGCCGGCGGAACCGGAAAAAGGGAAGGATATGGTCGAGAGCGACGAATACAAAGCCATCGTCGGGCTTTACACCGACGGCAAGGGCCGCCTGAACTATGCCCTGATGAACAAGGACTTCATCCAGTTCGCGTCAAAAAGCGAAACAGTCTCAAAAATGGTGGCGGATAAGGCCCTGACGGATGAAATACTGCTGTTTATCGTAAAAAGCCGCGCCACCTTTATCTCGAAAAAGAAAGAGAGCCTCGACGACAAAGCCGTCCTCGCCCTTATCGAAACCCTCGACGAAATCAACCCCCGCAGCGCATTCAAGG
>WREG01000221.1 GCA_009779455.1 Oscillospiraceae bacterium | reverse complement strand
TTGAAGTTTTGGCGGTAAATGAATACGCAACCAAAGAGAACGCCGCCAATATGTACAAAGTGGTCAGCGGTTAGAATTTGTTTATATCAACGTCATACCGACTTAATAAAATTAGGCTAAAATTTACATATCCCTACATCTTAAATATTCGGGAAGGTGAGTTTTTATGCCGGATGGCAATAAAAAAAATAAGAGGTATCTCAATATGACCGTGCAGTTCGTCATATTGATATGCTGTGCCTGCGCTGTTTTGGGCGGCGTCGCGGGAGGTGTGGCGGGCGCGGTTATAAGCCTTTCGCAAAAAAACGCGGCTTTGGAAACGCTTCCGCCGGAAACGGTTCCCTCAGGCGGCGCCGGGCTTGCTGCCAATAATGTCCTGGACGATATCGGCGAGCCGTTGGTTGACCCGGATTATACGGAAGCCGCACCCTGGACGACCGCCGCCGAAACTGCGGCCGAAACGACCGTGCCCCCGCCGACAGAACCTCCGGCAACGGAAGCGCCGCCTACGGAAGCGACCACGGAAGCGCCGAAAAAGATTACCCCCGTCGATATATATAATAATTGCGAGAACAGCGTCGTAACGATTACGACAAGCGTGTCCCAGTCGGGGCTGCTGGGGCTGCTGTCCGGCGCAAGCATCGGTTCGGGGTTCATAATTTCCAGGGACGGGTATATACTGACAAATTATCACGTTATTGCGGACGGAAAAAGCTACAGGGTCGATTTAACGGACGGCTCGGCATATGACGCGAAGCTTATAGGCGGCGACGAGGCAAACGATTTCGCCGTAATTAAAATCGAATCCCCCACAGAAGAATTTACGCCCGTAGCAATAGGCGACTCGGGCGGCCTGTCGGTCGGCGACGGCGTCCTTATTATAGGGAACCCCCTCGGCGAGCTTAACAACACCCTGACAAGCGGAATTGTGAGCGCCTTAAACAGGAGCATCGACACGGGGGCGTATACAATGAATATGTTCCAGACCGACGCCGCGATTAATTCCGGCAATTCGGGCGGGCCCGTTTTTGACATGAACGGGGAGGTCGTGGGAATAGCCACCGCGAAATACAGCTCCACAGCGGTCGAAGGCCTTTCGTTCTGCATACCTATAAACGATATTTTGGAATATGTCGGCGATATCATAAGCGTCGGCTATATCAAAAACAGACCCCTGCTGGGCGTCTCGGTCCAAACCGTATCGGCGTCTATGGCCATACGTTACGGCATCACCGAAGGGGCTTATATAGTAGCCGTAGGGACGGGCAGCGCGGCACAGGCCGCGGATATCCGCCAGGGCGACGTGATAACCGAGATAGACGGCAAAAAAGTAAAAGATATAAGGAGCATACAGGAAATATTGGCGGATTATAAGCCGGAAAAAACGGCTGCTGTCAAAGTTTTCAGAAGCGGGGCGTATTTTGATCTTACGGTGGCTTTTGACGAAAAAAAGCCCGCCGAGAAGCGTACCGGCTATAGCAATGTTGTGGATATTTAAAAACCGGATTTTTTAATGTCTTTTTAATATAATGAATTTCAAGTTTTAAAAAATTAATGCTTGACATTTTGTGATTAGATGGTTATAATATCAATATAAAAGGAGATGATATTATGACAATCAAAGAAGTTGAGGGGCAGATGTGTTCAGCCGCGCAGGAAATTATTAACGAATGCGAGAAAAAGCTGGAGGAATTGCCGGCTGATTCAGGGCTGGAGAGAAAAGCGCAGAAGATAAGAAAAGGCGTGGCGTCGTTTTGCAAAAAGCTCGCCATGCTAGGCCATGCCGTTGAAAACCCGGCAGGCTGGCGGCGGGACCGCTTATTGGCATTAATGGATAAATGGCCGGATTATTCGGATGATAAAAAAAGGCATATCCAAAACTGCCCTGACAGTGAGATAACATACCTGCACGCGCTTTTATGGGCTGAAAACGATTTTATGAAAAGATATAAGGCTGACATTGAAAAAGCCAGGCAGTTTAATGAAGATGAAAATATCTTCAAAAATGAGACGCAGTTTAAAACAATGGCGCGAATAACAGAAAAATGGCGCGAATTCGGGAAAACGGAGGGCTTTAGCGATGAATACTGACATAACAGATTTTTTCAAGTGCTTTTCGGACAGGTCAAGGCTTGACATCATAAATCTTTTGGCTGAAGGCGAAAGCTATACGGAGCTTATTTCAGACAGGCTCTCGCTGACGCCCGCGACGGTCTCGTTCCACCTGAAAAAGCTGGAAGCGGTGGGGATAGCCAGCTCGCGCCGGGAGCAGTTTTATATGATTTACGCCTTAAACCCGGAAATATTGGACAAAAAAATATCCGAGCTTATCCAAACGGCAAAGCCGCCGGAAAAACACGGAAAAAGGGAGCCGGAATTTGAAAAAAAAGTCATATCAAGCTTTTTCAAATACGGGAAGCTTGTCAGCATCCCCGTCCAGCGCAAAAAGCGCGAAATCGTCCTGCGGGAAATACTCAAAGCCTTCGAGCCCGGGCGGGAATATGCTGAAAAAGAAGTGAATTTAATTATAGCGGATTTTAACGACGATTTCTGCACCATAAGGCGGGAATTCATTGCCTTCAATATGATGGCGCGGGAAAACAAAAAGCAGAAAGACGGGTCTTTTGTTTTGATGTACCGTTTGGCTTGAGTTTTTACAAAATTTCAACGTTTTTTTAATTTTTAGTTTTTATAGTTGAAAAATATTAAAATAGCGGACATTGAAATGTGATTTTTTGTTCCTATATCTTCGTAACAAGCAACCCCACAATTATACCGAACAGCGCTATTATTGTCGCTGTCCGGTTTTTTGTCATTACGACGGACTGGGGGATTATCTCGCCGAAAACCACGTACAGCATCGCGCCGCCCGCAGCCGAGAGGGACAGGGCGACGGCGGTGTCTGAAATGCCGCCTATCAGCATCCCTATAGTCCCGCCCAAAAGCGTTGGCGCACCGGACAGCGCCGTTAAAAAAACCACTTTCAGCCTGCTTATTTTCCCCGCAAGCAAGGGCGACGCAATGGCCATGCCCTCCGGGATGTTGTGAAGCGCGATCATGACCGACAAAAGCGCGCCGAGCTGAAAATCGTGGCTTCCGCCCGCCCCTATGGCGATGCCCTCCGGGATATTGTGCAGGCCTATCGCTATCAGCATCAGCATTCCCGAACGGAGCATTTCGGCGCGGTTTTTTATGATTTCGCTCGCGTGGTAAAGCTCTTCATGCGTATGGTGGATTTTGAGGTTTTCTTTTTTCAATATGCTGATTTTATCTACAACGCGGTTCAACGCCATAATAATTAAAATGCCGATGACCAGGCCGAATACGATGACCGCCGTGTCCGCGAGATCAAAGGCTTCCGGCACAAGCCCGAAGCAGACTATGCTTGTCATGACCCCGGCGGCGAATGAGAGCATCCAGCAAGTCATATTTGACGACGACCGCCTGAATAGCGCCGCAGAAACCGCC
>WREG01000220.1 GCA_009779455.1 Oscillospiraceae bacterium | reverse complement strand
AGAGATACCAATGCCTCAACAGTATTGATACGGATACGGCTATAACCAGCGGGAAAGCCGCTTCAAAGCATAATAGCGTCGTCCCGCGCCGCGTTTTCTCATTCCTGTTCAAGCTAAGGTAAAACCCGATATGCTTTTCCCTGTCGGACCCGGCGTTTTCAGACCTCGCAAGCGCGTCCCTGACTACATCGGCTTCCGCGGTTCCCCTTGTTCTGGCAAGCTCCGATACACGGCGGCGGTAAACCATTTTCGTCCCGTCGTCCATGTTGGGGTATACGCCCGCCAAATCGCGGCAAAGCAGGCCTTCAACCTCGCTTACGCGGGCGAAAAGGCTTTCGAAATCTATGTCCTGTATGCGCCTGAAGGATTTTATCGCGTTGATGCAGTTATTGCCGCCCCGGGCCGCCGCGGCTTTTCTGCCTTTATTAAAGCCTCTGCATTCTTCCGCGGCGTAATAAATAAGGGCGCATTTCAGCATCGGCTCCAAAAGCTGTATTTCGATTACCGTGAGTTTGCCGTTTTTTATCTCCCGCTCCAATTCCTCCTCGGAAGGCAGTACGCCGTTTCCGCAGACCCTCAGGGCGAGCGGATATATGCGCGGCTTCCCGCCCGTTTCGGGCAGGAATTTATAGTTTCGCGAAGCTGTAATTATGTTTCCGCCTTCCCGCGCCAGTATATGGTAGTTATCGGTGAGCCATTCGGAAAACGTGTCCGGGTATTCATTTTTCAGCGCTTTGATATAAGCGAGGCGGATATTCCACAACTCCGATTTTAACGTTTTAACAAAAAAAGACAAAAAACATACCTCCGTGGCCGGTGATTGGAAATTGTTTATATTCTTGCCTTTTTTGTTATAAAAAATACAAAACAAAGAATAGGCTGACGCATAATTGTGATTTTGTACAAATAAAACAGAAAACAGCGCAGGGCGGGGGCTAACAACGGACACAAAAAAGCCAAACCAAGAGAAAAGGTATGAATTTCTCTTGGTTTTTATTTTACCCCAATACTTGCAAGTTGTCAAGATTGGGTTAAATATTTCATCTCGCGGGCATATACATGAAATAACGGGAGGTGGGGTATGAGCAGGGAAACGAAGGAGCAAAAGGAAGTTGAAAAAATCATCTTGCCCGAAGAAGTGCAAATTGAGATGATGAAATTTTTTTTAAGGACTTCAATCCCACGCAAGAAAAAGCTGGAACAAGAACGCCTGTCAAAACTAAATGACGGGAGCGGTTCATAATGGAAACGGCGATTTATTGCAGGGTCAGCACGGAACAACAATATTGTCAAGTATGTAAATAGAGTTTTTTATAATTTTTTGCCCCATACTCTGTCGCAGAGAAAGCTTATAATGATAGACAAAGCGGCGAAAAACACCACTATATATAAAATTTTGCTTATTTTTTTCATAATAATAATTCCCGCCTTATCAATTTTTGATTTTTTCTGGTTTTAAAATAATAACCTGTCTTCAATATACCCCGCGATTTCCCCCGCCGGCATCCGCACCTGCTCCATCGAATCCCTGTCCCGGAGCGTTACCGTGCCGTCCGTTTCGCTGTCGAAGTCATAGGTTACGCAGAAAGGCGTGCCGATTTCGTCCTGGCGGCGGTAGCGCTTGCCTATGGAACCCGTGTCGTCAAACTCCGCATTGAATTTTTTTATAAGGTCAAGGTAAATCTTGTACGCGTTTTCCGACAGCTTTTTCGAAAGGGGCAGTATGGCGGCCTTAACGGGGGCGAGGGCCGGGTGAAGCCGCAGAACCGTCCTCACGTCGTTCTTTTCGGCGTCCACGACCTCTTCATCATATGCCTCACAAAGGAAAGCCAAAGCGGCTCTGTCAGCGCCTAAAGACGGCTCGACCACGAAGGGGATATATTTTTCATTTGCCTCCTGGTCAAAGTATTCAAGCCCTTTCCCGGAGGCTTCCTGATGCCTTGTCAGGTCGTAATCCGTACGGCTGGCTATGCCCCAAAGCTCGCCGAAGCCGAAGGGGAAAAGGTATTCGATGTCCGTCGTGGCGTTTGAGTAAAACGAAAGCTCCTCCGCGCTGTGGTCGCGGAGCCTCAGGTTTTCATCCTTGAGGCCGAGGGATTTAAGCCAGTTAACGCAGAAATCCTTCCAATACGCGAACCAGTCAAGCTCCGTCCCTGGCTTTACGAAAAACTCAAGCTCCATTTGTTCAAACTCCCGCGTCCTGAATACGAAATTCCCGGGCGTTATTTCATTCCTGAACACTTTCCCCGTCTGGCATACGCCGAAGGGGATTTTTTTGCGCGTAGTGCGTTGTATATTCTGGAAATTCACAAATATCCCCTGCGCCGTTTCGGGCCGCAGGTATATCTCATTTTTCGCGTCCTCGGTAACGCCTTGAAATGTCTTAAACATAAGATTAAATTTACGAATGTCCGTAAAATTGCCGCCGCCGCAGTCGGGGCATTTTATCCCGTTTTCTTTTATATAAGCCGACATGGCGTCGAAATCCATACCGATGGGGTCCGCACCCGCGTCCTCGATAAGCTTGTCCGCCCTGTGCCGTGTCTTGCAGCCCCTGCAGTCCATCAGCGGATCCGAAAAACCGCCCACATGCCCCGTTGTCACCCAAATTTCGGGGTTCATCAAAATGGCGCTGTCAAGCCCCGTATTATAAGGGTTTTCGCGGACGAATTTCTTCCACCAGGCCTGTTTTACATTGTTTTTGAACTCCACGCCCAGCGGCCCGTAGTCCCAGGTGTTGGAAAGCCCGCCGTATATCTCGCTCCCCGCGTAAACAAAGCCCCTGCCCTTGCAGAGAGAAACGATTTTGTCCATTGTTTTGTCTAAATTGTTCATATTTATGACTATCCTTTCCATCGTCTCGCAAGCGAGACGTTTGCGAGGCAGAAGTTATGTCCGTTTTCCGCAGGAAATTCGCGCCATCGTTTTTGTGCGAAAGGACAAAACTTCCGGTTTGAAAAATTTATTTTTCAAACTTTTCCCCTTAAAAAATGTTTGATATTGTAGGGGCGGATTCCATATCCGCCCATTATGAAAATTATAAATTACAGATATTTTTATATTTTATACGGGCGGATATGGAATCCGCCCCTACAGCGCAAAATCCGCTTCATTATATTCAGGCAGCACGGGCGGTTTTCTCGGTTTTCTTCTCAGCGGGTCGTATTTAAACTTGCCGCAGTAATCGAATGGGTCGGCAATGCCTTTTTTCCTGCATAAAACCTCGCTCCCCGTAGCCGCCATCCGCCCCCTGGAGCAATATTCGCAAGCCGGAGTGATATCTTTGTTTAAAAGCGATTTTAACATTAAAAACACCCTCTTCACTAAATGCATAATTCATGATTCATAATTCATAATCATGAATTATGCATTATGAATTAAATATCCTTTTTATTATAACATAAATTATTGATTGGTGCAACTTCTAAAATCAAAACCGCGCACATTAACAATAATGCGGCGGAAGCGGGTACGGAAATTGTGAAAAATTT
>WREG01000219.1 GCA_009779455.1 Oscillospiraceae bacterium | reverse complement strand
ATCAGCTAAAGGCAAATGCGCGGGAAGCCCCGTTATCAATCACCGGAAAAGGTTAAGGGATCGTATGATAAGCGCGGCGGAAAAGCTTTTGGGGATGTCGCTGCACCGCCCTATCCCTTTATTTCAATCTGTGGAGCTTTTAAACGCCGGCGGCGCCTCTTCGATTATATGCTTCGGCGATTCGTTTACCCAACAGGGTTTTTGGACAAGCGTTTTTGAAGAAAAGATACGTGCAATGTATCCGGGCCGTTATTCGGTCATAAATAAAAGCATAACGGGCAACCGCATTTTGTACGATACGGGAAAGCGATTCCCGCTAAAAGGGTTTTTCGGCGTAAAAGCCCTTGAACGAATAAATGACGACGTTTTCGCGTTTGAGGGGATGAGCCACTTGGTTTTGTGGTTGGGACACAATGATTTTTTAGAGCCTGATACGGTAACCGCGCCGAAAAAAGAATTTGTTCCGGCCGAGGGTATAGCGGCGGGGACGGAAAAGCTGGCGGGGATGATCAGTGCGCGGGGCATATGCCTTATTGGAATAAATTATATACCGATAGGCCTTTCAATAAATGCAAGCCCGGAAAAAAATGTTATCCGCGCCCGGCTAAACGAATGGTTCAGCGGCTGCGGTGTTTTCGACCACAAGTTTGACGCATACAGCGCGTTTGTGTCGCCGGAAAATGCGGATTACCCGAATATTGCGTATGTGGGAAAAGATAAAACCCATCCCAACGCGGAGGGCGGCCGGGTCGTCGCCGGGGTTATTGATTATTCAATCTTTAAATGAAAAATGGAAAATTTCGGTCGCGTTAAAGATTATGATAAAAACTATAGTTTAGTGTTCGCGATTTAATAAATGATAGAATTAACAACTTTTGATTTTAGAACCATCTTCATTTTTAATTCTTCATTATATTTATAAGCCTGTCAAGCCCTTTTTCAAGCTCCCCCATAGTAATATTGAGCGGCGGCAACAACCGCAGTTTTTCTTTCGCGGTCAGGGTTATTACGCCGTTTTCTATCCCCGCCTTCACAACGTCGGCGGATTTTTTTGTTTTAAGGGTGATGCCTAACATCAGTCCCATGCCGTCTGTTTTAATTACTTCGTCTATTTCAGACAGCCGTTTTCTTATATAATCGCCTTTGTTTTTAACCCCCGCCAGGAAGCTTTCGTCCGATATGCGGTTCAATATTTCTACGGCTCCCGCGCATATTGCGGGGTTCCCCCCGAAAGTGGTCCCGTGATGCCCCGGGCCGAACACATCCGCCGTTTTTTCGCCCAATAACACCGCCCCTATGGGCAAACCTCCGCCAAGGCCTTTCGCGAGGGTGGTTATGTCCGCTTTTATGCCGTAATTTTCCCCGGCAAGGAAGGTTCCCGTCCTGCCGACGCCCGTCTGCACCTCATCGGCTATCAGCAGTATGTCATATTTTTCGCATATTTCCGCGACAGCCTTTACATAATCATAATCAAGGGGGACTACGCCGCCTTCGCCTTGGATATATTCGATTATTATCGCCGCGCATGAGCCGTTTGTCAATATATCAATCTCAAGTTTTTCCTTCAATTCTCCTATATTACCCGCGTTAACGTATTCAAAACCCTCGAGAAAGGGGAAAAAGAAGTTGTGGAAGCTTTCCTGCCCAGTGGCGGTAAGCGCAGCCATTGTGCGCCCGTGGAAGGAGTTCACGAGGGTGATTATCCTGTTTCTCCCGCTTTCCGCGCCGTATTTGTCGAAGCTGTATTTCCTTGCCGCCTTTATCGCGCCCTCGTTGGCCTCCGCGCCGGAATTGGCGAAGAAAACCTTTTTGCAGCCCGTGATTTCGCTGAGTTTTTCGGCCAATCGGACACATGGCGAGGTGTAAAACAGGTTTGACATATGCTGCAAGGTATTCAGCTGCCCCGTCACGGCCCCGGCCCACGCCGGGTCGCAGAAGCCTAAAGAATTTACTCCTATGCCGCTTGAAAGATCGATGTATTCTTTCCCGTCAAAATCATAGCAAGTTGAGCTTAAGCCTTTTTCGACGCAGAGGTCGTAGCGGGGGTAGGTGTTCGCGACGTATTCTGTGTCTTTTTGCTTTATTTCGTTGATGTTCATAACGAGGATCCTTTCTAAAATTATTAATGAGAAAAATGCTTATTTTCAGTATATTATTTTTTACATTTTAAGCAGTAGAAGTACACCATCCCCGTATGGCCTTCACCGCGGCTTTCGGCGCGGATCCTGTCTGAGTCTTCTATTTCAAAATAATCTTTGATCATATCTTCAAATTCTTCCGGCGGCATATTAAATTTATCGGGGCGCCCCATACATTCCTCAATCAGCATCATCATCCGGCCGCTCGGGCTTTTTATGTTTGGTATGTCAAGCACGAATCTGCCGCCGGGTTTCAATATGCGGTGGAATTCCTTTATGCTTTCCAAGACAAAAGCTTCTTCATAATATTCAAGCGCGCCGATACATTCCCCGATATCAAAACAGCTTTCGGCAAATGGCGTTTTATGCATGCTTCCGCAATGCAACGAACCGACAGCTATGTTGTTTTCGCCCACAAACCGCTTTAGCGCCTGAATGGTTTCATTGCTTATATCAACGCCATGATATGCCGACGGCCATTTATAATACCCCCTTGTTTTTAAATTGACCGAACAGCCAAGCTGGATAAAATTCATATTTTCAGCGGGCGACAAATAATCTTTGAGTTCTATGCGCCTGTTCTCTTCCCGGCCGCTTTCCTGTTCATTTTTCCAATATAGATAATCCGGGTCACTTATAATATAATATGGCAGATTATCGTAGCTAAGGCCGTCTTCTTTTCCATATTCAACAAAATGCCTGTCATAAGATTTGGCAACCAGCCCTAAATGCTTTTCCATTTTGCTGTTCCCCTCCATTTAAAATACAAATTCAGCAAATAACACGGCCATCAGCGGGCGCAGCAATCCCTGCGATTTTATTGTTGATTTTTTTATAAATTTAAGTTATAATATAAATATAGTTGAATTTTGCAAAGGCGATTATTAGACGCCCGCAAAATTGATGGGAGTTGAAACATATGAGCGATACTGTTATGAACACGCATACGCTGTTTGAAATGATAGTTGATTTGTTTCCGAACGGAAATATCAGGGTTTTTAACGACGACGGCATTATTACGCTGGTTCCGGAGGAATCACGGCATCCGCTAGAGTTGACAAAAGATGAAATAACTTCAAGGTTGGATAAAGGCTGGGAGGATTATAAAGCCGGCAGAGGCCGCCCCGCTGAAGAGGTATTTCGAGATTTGGAGAAAAAATACGGAATATGAAAGAATATAAAGTTATCATAAAGGATGAAGCGGAAACTCACCTCGACGAAATTTATGATTATATAGCGGCTAATCTTTCAGCACAAATTGCCGCACAAAAACAAACCGGGCGCATTCGCAAGGCAATTTTAAATTTGAACACACTGCCGTACAAATTTCCCTGCTTCGACGTTGAACCTTACAAATCACGGGGATACCGCCGTATGAATGTGGATAATTACGCTGTGT
>WREG01000218.1 GCA_009779455.1 Oscillospiraceae bacterium | reverse complement strand
TTATTTATTCTTACCAGTTCCGCATACCAGCATATCAGATTTGTTCCCCTTTGTCAAGCGCTTTTTCCAGTTTTTTTTCCCCTTTTTTGTCCCTTTCGCCTCTTTTTTGTGGGAGTTTAGCTATTCTTTGCTTGGTTTGCTATATTTTAAGCTTTTTTTCTTCTAATACCGCATTAAATACTTAGGGTCGGATTTTATGATTTCGGCAACCATTTTTCGCAGCGGTTTTGCGCGTACCATACGCACGTCGGCGTCTCCGAACCGCCCTATTGTCAAAATCCCCCTGTGCAGCGCGGAAACCTCCAGCTTGCCGAAGGTTTCCGAACCCAACGGTGCGCAGTGTCGATATTGAGGGGTGTGCAAACGGTTCCCCTGATAATTTATGACGTATAAATCAGTTTTATTCGGCTGTATAGTCCCTTCCGCGCCGTCCCATTCCTCAAAACCATGAATGATTGTATTGCGCGTAAAATTCACGCCGATAAGCAATATCCGTGCGTCCCGCTCCCACAGCTTATAGTATACGCCGTCCTTGCCGCAAGGTGTTTCGACATGTTCTTCCCCGGATAAAAACTCCGCCGCGTCACGGCCGGCAGCCGCAAGCGAATGGGTGGGGTGCAGGGAACGAAGCGCACCCGGGCGCTTGCGGAACAGCTCCGGCAGCGCACCGACGCAGGACGGGGTATAAAGCACGTCCATAACCGGGTTTTGAGTGCCTACATTATTCCATGTATGGCTCGGCAATACAAGCAGCCCCGGCCGCATATATTCCGTCAGCGCGTCCAAAACAGTGTCCCCGCGCCCCTCGACCTCGCCTACGGCCCTGTATGATATGTGAACCATAAGGGTGGAGCGGGGTTCTATATTCAGGGCGGCCAGATTTGCCGATAAATCTTTTTTTGTATACATTAATTAATACTGCCCCGATTTTTTGACGGATGCGTTTTTAAGCTGCTGCCGGGCTTTTCTGATATCCTCCAGTTCCTTCGTAAACGCTTCTATGCCTTCCGAAAGGATTTCGTCGCTTTCTCTCATTATCGTATCGACAAATTCGCCCGCGCTGGTACGTATGTCTTTTGACCATTTATTCGCATTTTCTATAATTTCATTTGAATCGGATTTTGCCTTGTCTATTATGTCCGTCGCTTGGGTTCTCGACTCTGAAATAATATCAGCGGCGGTCACCCTCGCCGTGGAGGTTATTTCGTGGGCATCCACGAGGCGGCGGGCTTCCGCTTCCGCCTGATGTATGATATCCTCCGCGCTTTTCTGCGCGGCTATAAGTATCTCCTTGCGTTCCGCCGCGATTTTGCGCGCCTGTATTATCTCATCGGGCATTTGCAGGCGTATTTCCTGTATATCTTCTCTCAAAGCGTCCGCATCGACTTTCGTTTTCCCGCCGACAAGCGTCGCTTTTCCTTCCTCAATCAAATCTTCCATGTGTTCGAGTATTGTTTCGACACTCATGTATATAACCTTCCTTTCACTGCCAAAGTTTAAATTTATCTAAACTTTATCTTTGTCCTTTCGCCACAAAAATCATTATACACTATAATTGTGACTTTTTCAACCCCTTTATGATATCTGCCATAATTTCCGCGGGGACGAAGCCGCTTATGTCCCCGCCGAACGAACAAATCTGCTTTACAAGGCTTGAGCTCAGGAACATATTCTCAGCTTTTGTGGTTATAAATATCGTTTCGACGCCGGGGGCCATGCGCTTGTTCGCCAAAGCCTGCTGGAATTCAAAATCAAAATCCGAAACGGCCCTAAGCCCCTTGACTATGGCTGCGGCGTTCACCGTTTTAACATAATCCGCCAAAAGGCCGTCGGAATAATCCACGGATAAATTTTCTATGTTCTTTGTGCATCTTATTAAAAAATCCAGGCGTTCCTTAATTGAAAAAGTTTCTGTTTTTTGATTATTATGCATAATCAGAACGATAACCTTGTCAAACAGGCCCGCCGCGCGGGTGATGATATCAATATGCCCTAATGTTACGGGGTCGAAGCTCCCGGGGCATACGGCTAAACGGTTCATTTGATTTTCTTCCTCTTTTCTGAATCATAAAATGAAAATTCAGATTTATTATAAAGGAAAAATATAAAAATATCAAGGCTTAACATAAAATAATCTTAAACACAGCGAAAAAACAGAATAAATAATATTCTTTTTTTGTATTGAAAAAAGCTGAAAAATATGTTAGCATAATTTATTATTTTGTAAAATGAGGTATTATAATGTACGAAGATTTTTTTGACGCATCGGCATTTATAAAGACATTCGACAGCGAGGTCGCGGACGCTATACTGGCGGAAACGAAAAGGCAGCGGGACAACATAGAGCTGATAGCCTCCGAAAATATAGTTTCCCCCGCCGTTCTGGCGGCTATGGGTAGCGTACTGACCAACAAATACGCCGAGGGCTACCCGGCGAAACGGTATTACGGCGGCTGCGAGAGCGTCGATATTGCGGAAAACATAGCCATAAACAGGGCAAGGGAGCTTTTCGGCGCGGACTGCGCCAACGTGCAGCCCCATTCAGGCGCACAAGCCAATCTTGCCGTTTATTTCGCCCTTTTGAATTATAAGGATACCGTCCTCGGCATGGATTTGGCACATGGAGGCCACCTATCTCACGGCTCCCCCGTGAATATGTCGGGCAAATATTATAATTTCGTACCCTACGGCGTAAACGATGAAGGCTTTTTGGATTATAACGAGCTTGAAAAGCTTGCCCGCATAGTAAAGCCGAAAATGATAGTGGCCGGGGCCTCCGCGTACCCGCGAACCATTGATTTTGAGCGCATAGGGGCTATAGCAAAAGCTGCGGGTGCGTATTTCGTAGTGGACATGGCCCATATAGCGGGCCTTGTGGCGGCCGGGCTTCATCCGTCGCCCGTGCCGTATGCAGACGTAGTTACAACCACTACACATAAGACATTGAGAGGCCCCCGCGGAGGGATGATACTTGCGAAAGAGGAGTTCGGCCCGGCTGTCAACAAGGCCATATTCCCCGGCACCCAGGGCGGGCCGCTTATGCATATAATCGCCGCGAAGGCGGTCTGCTTCGGCGAGGCTTTGAAGCCCGATTTTAAAATATACCAGCAAAAAGTCCTCGGCAACTGCAAAGCGCTGGCAAAGGGTCTGACGGACAGGGGCGTAAACCTTGTTTCCGGCGGCAGCGACAACCATCTTATGCTCGTTGACCTCCAATCCCTAAATATAACCGGCAAGGAGCTTGAAAAAAGGCTCGACGAGGTGAACATCACAGTTAATAAAAACGCCGTACCCAACGACCCGCAGAAACCGTTCGTGACAAGCGGCGTGCGGCTCGGCGCCCCGGCTGTGACGACCAGAGGGCTTGAACCCGAGGATATGGAGATCATTGCCGACTTTATTTACCTCGCCGCCACGGATTTTGAGAATAAGGCGGGGTATATAAAAGGACGCGTTAAGGAAATCGTTGAAAAGCATCCGATTTATTGAGGTATAGTTTGAAACACCCCGTCACCCAACCTACCTAAAAAAGGGTATAAAAAAACAGACCGTCGAAAAACAGTCAAAAAAACGGAAACAATCAGCTACGCA
>WREG01000217.1 GCA_009779455.1 Oscillospiraceae bacterium | reverse complement strand
GATTCAAAATCCTGTCTGAACGGTATCGTAATCGCAGAAAGCGCTTTGGCTTGAGGTTCAATCTTATCGCCGGAATCTGTAATTTTGATATGTCAATTTAGTTTCGCAAGAAGTCTAATATAAGAAGCGGAGCCGTCAGTATGCCCCGGCGTGAAAATGCACTGTATTTCAGCGCCGCCCACAAACGCTTTTTCGCCGTCGGCCATGGTTTTATAATCCCGCCCCATATTGATAAACACCTTGGAACGCGACTGGCCTTCATTTTCGCCGATAAATGTTTTATTGCTTTCCGCCATATAAATTTCAGCCGAAGAAAATAGGGGCAAAGCGGCCGCGTGGTCCCCGTCCGTGTGGGTCATAAATACGGCAGCGACACCGTTCGCGTCAATGCCGAGGCCGTCCAAAGCGGCTTTTGTGGCTTTTTCATCTGCCCCCGCGTCAAAAGCGATATATTTATCGCCTGTTTTAACCAAATATAAGTTCACAAAGGAATTTTTAACCGCGTATATATCCGTCAGGACTTCCCGCGTTTCCAAGGGTTTCATAGTAGTCAAAGCTATCACCGACCTTATAGGCTGATTTAATAAAATTGCGATCAATGCGGTGAAACCGATCACCGCGAATATGATAATTTTCTTTTTTTTGTTCTTTTTCATGCTTAAAACAACTCCAATTTTAATTCGTTAACGCCGTTATCCGGTTCCGCCGCCAAAACTTCCATTTCCGAAGGCGTCAGCCGTTTATATTTTTTCTTTTTGGCTTCGCTGCCGTTTTCAAGAATACGCACGGTTTTATCCCTTATATCCTCGCGGCTCCTAAAATAAAAGGTGATTCCGCCTTTTTTGTTTTTATCGTAAACCTGCGGCACTACGTATAAAAATTGCGCGGGGTCATATTTTACGCAAATTAAATCCGGTTCCGTTTTTACGTACTTTGCGGCGGCGCGGCCCGCTATTTCCGCGCTGTCGGAAACATAATCCACAAGGTCGTTCACGTGCAGGGCGTTGCCGCAGGAAAATACGCCGTGGACGTCGGTCATCATATCCTGATCGACTGCGGGACCTTTTGTCGCCTTGTCGATTGTTACGCCTAAGGCTTCAGCTATCTCGTTTTCGGGTATAAGCCCCACCGACAAAATGAGCGCGTCGCAGTCTATTTTTTCACGCGTTTCTTCTATTATATTCATATTTTCATCCACTTTTGCAACCTCGACGGCTTCAAGGCGTTTTTGGCCGAAAACCTTAGTTGCCGTGGTTGAAAGGTGGAGCGGTATATTGAAATCGTTTAAGCATTGCGAGACGTTGCGGGCGAGGCCCGACGGGGCGTTTTTTATTTCGTAGACCCCAAGCACCTCCGCGCCTTCGAGGGTGAGCCTGCGTGCCATGATGAGGCCTATGTCCCCGCTTCCCAGTATAACACATTTTTTCGTGGGTAGCAAGCCCATGCGGTTAACGTAATACTGCGCGGTCCCTGCGGAATAAATTCCTGCGGGGCGCGTTCCCTGTATCATTACCTGCCGCGATGTGCGCTCCCTGCACCCGCAAGCCAAAATCAGGGTTTTTCCCTTATAATTTGTGACGCCTTCCGCGTTTTGGACGGTCAGAATGAACCCGTCAGCCGTTTTTTCCACGCCCGTGGCGAAGCTCTGTAAAATATGTTCGATTTCAAGCCGTTTCAGCTCTTTTATGTAGCGGTCGGCGTATTCCGGACCCGTCAGCCGCTCTTTGAACTTCACGATGCCGAAGCCGTCGTGTATGCACTGCTTCAAAATGCCGCCGAGCCGCTCCTCGCGCTCGATCAGCAATGCATCCGCGCCGTTTTTTTTCGCTTCTATGGCAGCCGCGAGGCCCGCCGGGCCGCCACCTAAAATTATGACATCGTAAAAAATCTTCATCATATCATTTCTTTCATTTTTTCATATATTACAGGCAGGATCTGCGGGAAACGCATTTTGTCGGGGTATGTATCGAAAAGCTTGACCTCGCCCATTTCGTAATCGGGTAAATCGCCTAATTCTTGAATTTGGGCTAAAAATACCTGTCCGTTTGAAAACTCCGTAGGAGTATGCACCGAATAATCGAACGCGGGGGATATATCGAATTTTAACGCACCGGTTTCCTCGTAAAGCTCGCGTTTCGCGGCTTCAAGCGGCGTTTCACCTTTTTCGATATGGCCGCCCGCCGTTTCAAACACGTCGCGGCCTTTAGCGCGGCAGTAAAGCCACTTATTTTGATGCCGCGCAAATATTACCACAAAACGGTAGCCGTATCTGTAAAGCTCTCCGAAAGGGTAAGTATGGACATCCCAATCTTTTCGCTTATAAAACATCGTCGTCCAGATATCATAACCGTTGCGTGTGTAAAAATTGCGGACAGCGGCGGCGTCTTTTGTCGCGGAGGATATAAAAATATGCTGCAACCCGTTATCATACGCTTTCTGTTCAACAAGCGACAGCAGTTTTTCACCGATACCGTGACTGCGGTAATTTTTTGCCACGTATAAATCGTTGACCCGCAAATAATCCGCGCCTTTCGGGAAAATATTGTATTCATTGTCTTTTATAATTTCCGCCGTAGTATATCCAACTATTCTATCACCGTCAAGCGCGACATAAAAATAATCGTTTTGATACCCCGCGATGTCCTCCGCTGTGTCGGGTCCGACGCCGAAAGTTATATTTTCGTGAAACCATTCGTTTTGAAGCTTTAAAACGCCTTCAAGACATTTTATTTCAAATGGTTTATATGTTATATTCATGACTGTTTTCCTTTATCAATTTATTTACGCTTTTCCGGCTCTTTATGCGCAAAAATTCTTTTTCCGGGTATTTTTCATGTAAATCCATTATTGTTTTTTGCCCTTTTTCGCTATTTTTCGGATAGCCCCATATCCATTTCAAGAACTCGAAAAAATCTTTGCTGAAAAGTTTTTCTTCCAAATAATCCGGCAGGTCGGAACGCTTTTTCCCTTGTCTTTTTATTGCCGAAATAAGGCATATAACGCGGTTTATATCAAGGAAAACGATCAAATCGGCGGCGGCGAAGCGCAACTCCAGTGTGCTGTGGTAATTCCCGTCGATTATCCACTTTTCTCCGCTCATTATTTCCCTCTGCCATGCGGCTCGTTCTTCTTTCGGCGGCATAACCCAGCCGGGTTTCCAGTGTTCCACGTCGAGATGATATAACGGGTAGCCCACAATCTCCGCGATGCGCTTCGACAGCCAGCTTTTCCCCGAGCCGCCGCTGCCGACAAGGATTATTTTGTTGTATTTTGAAAAATCGAAATTCATAATAAATTATGTTCGCGGGACGCCGAAACGGCGTCCCCTACAAGCGCCTGTTTCTATAAATTAAATCATCCCTCGCGGCAAACCCCTGTTTCTCCCAAAAAGCGTTGCCTTTTTCGTTGTTTGCGAACACAACGAGGGCGGCTTTGGTTATCCCTTCATGTTCCAGTGCGGACATTGCGGCGTTTACCAGGGCGGTGCCGACTCCCTGCCGCCGGTCGCTTTCAGCCACGGCGGTATGATGGATATATCCCCTGCGCCCGTCGTGGCCGCTTAATATGACGCCGATAATACAGCCGTTTTTTTCGGCGATAAAACAGGTATCGGGGTTTCGCGCAAGGTATTTCG
>WREG01000216.1 GCA_009779455.1 Oscillospiraceae bacterium | reverse complement strand
TTGGCATATTGATTATATCGAAGAAGCTGTAAAAGATCGAAAAACTCTTGATGCTTCTGTGAGAAATCAAGTTGATAAAGCAATACGTAAAGTTTCAAAGAATCCGCTCCCAAAAAGCGAAGGCGGTTATGGCAAGCCACTTGGCAATAAACATGGGGAAAATTTGACAGGTCTTTTAAAAATAAAATTATTAAACTTAGGTATCCGTGTCGTTTATAAAGTAATCCGCACGGATAAAATAATGAGAATAATCGTAATCGCTGCCCGCGCGGATGACGAGGTTTATGATGTAGCGGCAAAAAGAATAGAGGATGAAATTGTTTAAGGTAATTAAAAAAGAAGGTGCTGCCCGGCTCGGAACGCTTGAAACCGTCCGAGGCGCGGTCGAGACCCCCGCTTTTATGAACGTCGCTACCTGCGCCGCCATAAAGGGCGGGCTGTCCGCTTTCGACCTTGAAAACATCGGCGCTCAGGTCATGCTGTGCAATACCTACCACCTGCATCTGCGCCCCGGCGACGAATTGGTGAAGGATTTGGGCGGCCTGCACAAATTTACGGGCTGGGAAAAGATGATATTGACGGACAGCGGCGGGTTCCAGGTCTTTTCGCTGGCCAAGCTAAGGAAGATCAAGGAGGAAGGCGTCTATTTCAACTCCCATATCGACGGGCGGCATATTTTTATGGGCCCGGAGGAGAGCATGAGGGTACAGTCGAACCTCGCGTCCACGGTCGCGATGGCCTTCGACGAATGCGTCGAAAACCCCGCGCCTTACGAATACGCTAAAAAATCCGCAGACAGGACCGTCCGCTGGCTTTGCCGCTGCAAGGACGAAATGGAGCGTTTGAATTCGCTGCATGATACCTTAAACAAAAAACAAATGCTGTTCGGGATAAACCAAGGCTCGGTATACGACGACCTTCGCGTAGAAAATATGCTGAAAATAAGGGGACTGGATTTGGACGGCTACGCGATAGGCGGCCTTGCGGTAGGGGAGCCGCCGGAGGCCATGTACCGCGTTATTTCGGCCGTAGAGCCGCATATGCCGGAGGACAAGCCCCGCTATTTGATGGGCGTTGGAACACCCGCTGATATATTGGAAGGGGTAAAAAGGGGCGTTGACCTGTTCGACTGCGTAATGCCAAGCCGCAACGCCAGGCACGGGTATATTTTCACCTCCGCAGGGAAGCTTAATCTGTTTAACAATAAATATGAATCTGATGAAAAGCCGTTAGATGAAAATTGCGGCTGCCCCGTTTGCAAAAGCCACTCCATCGCTTATATCCGCCATTTATTCAAAGCAAAAGAAGTTTTGGCCCTGCGGCTGGCCGTCACGCATAACCTTTATTTTTATAATATTCTTATGCGTGAAATACGTGAACATATATTATTGGGAAGTTTTGGCAAATATTGCAATGATAAAATAGCTGTATTAAATAAAAGAATATAATCGAATCCGTAAAATTGTAAATTAACTGTCAATAAAAAAAATAATTATTGCAAAATGTTAAATTTATGATATAATAACTTAATATAAAAAAATCTGATATAAAATAAAAAGGATGGTTTAATTGATGAACTACTATTTGCTGAGCAATTTATTCAGGGCGTTTACAGGCGGCGGGTCGTCGTCAGGCGGGGAATCAACCGGCAGGGGA
This sequence comes from Oscillospiraceae bacterium, assembly GCA_009779455.1. Lineage (GTDB taxonomy): Bacteria > Bacillota > Clostridia > Oscillospirales > Acutalibacteraceae > WREG01. The sequence continues at coordinate 2,002 of WREG01000216.1, read as the reverse complement.
AGCCCGGTTTCGATGATCGTCATGATGGGCGCGATGTTCGTGCTGCTGTACTTTGTGATGATAAGGCCCCAGAAGAAAAAACAGAAATCCGAGCAGGAAATGCGCGAATCCATACAGATAGGCGACGACATAACCACCATAGGCGGCATTTTGGGCCGGGTTGTGACGGTTAAGGAGGATTCGCTGATCGTAGAAACGGGCGCGGACAGGACAAAACTAAAGGTTGCCCGCTGGGCTATCCAGACCAACAATACCGCCACGGAGCGCACGGAAGCCGAAAAGCAGGCGGCTGAAGCGGCGAAAAATGCCGATAAAGAGGCGCAGCAGCAGGCCCTGACCGACGGCAAAAAGCCGAGGAAGGTGCGCCGCTCCAAAAATGACGCCCTCGACGACGGGATAAAAGAATAGTTGCTTGTCATAAAAAAACAGCTTTTCCATATATATTATTAACTGAATTTTTAAGGAATTTGTTGAAATGCAAAGCATGGAGCAGGACCCAATTCTATGACGCTAGCTCCTAACTCCTAATTTTTATGGAAAGCCGGTAATTTTATGAAAAAAAGGCAGAAAAAAAGCCCCCCGGAGGACAGCCGCTATTTTATGGTAAATTCTATCCTGAAATCCCAGGCGGCAGGGCTTATTGTGTTTATATCTGTTGTTTCCGCCCTTTCTTTTTTAATGATACGCAGGGATTTCCCTGATAAATTTATGTTTTTGTTCCTGTTTTCGGCGGCCGCGTTTTCGGCTTTTGCGGCAAGCTTCTACCTTACGCGGAAAGTCAGGATGAAAGGGCTTTTGAGCGGCTTTATATCGTCTTCGATTCTTTGCGTCATAGAAATTATCGGCATCGCGGCCTTTAATTACGGGAAGACAAATAATTTGATTTACGGGTATTTGCTGTTTATGCCGCTGACAGGCATGGTTACGGGCATATTTGCCGCTAATTTCAAAAGAAGAATTAAATCAAAAATGTAGGGGCGATTATAAATCGCCCGCTATAAAATGGAGGAAAAAATGAAGCATATCAAAACATTGAACGGTGAGACACTGAAAAAAAGCGCGGCCAAAGGCGGCTGCGGCGAATGCCAGGCATCCTGCCAGTCGGCTTGCAAGACTTCTTGTACCGTAGCGAACCAGGGATGCGAAAAAAAGGCTGATTAATCAGCCTTTTTTAGGATGAAGGATCTAGGGTTTAGGAGTTAGGTTAAATTGATTTACTGTTTCCGGTTTAGGGAGCTTAATTTTGTTTTGGATACATACAGCGGGGCTGTGCATCTTTTGGATGACACGGCTTATGCCGTCGTTTCGCAGCTTGACGGCGTATATTCGCAGGGATGCCCCGATTTTTTGATAAAAAAGCTTTCAAATGAGTATAAAAAAAGTGAAATCGAGGAAGCTTACGCAGAGCTTTACGCCCTTTATGAAAACGGCCTGCTGTTTTCGGAGGATACATATGCGGGGTTTGCCGAAATGCTCGGCCCTGCGCCCGTAAAATCAATGTGCCTCAACGTTGCCCACGACTGCAACCTGAAATGCAGATACTGTTTCGCGTCCCACGGCGGTTTCGGCGGCGAAAAGAAGCTTATGCCCTTTGAAACGGGCAAAAACGCCATTGATTTTCTGATAAAGAATTCCGGCGGGAGGAAAAACCTTGAAGTTGACTTTTTCGGCGGGGAACCGCTGATGAATTTTGACACGGTGAAAAAAATCGTCGGATACGCGCGGGGAACCGAGAAGGAGCATAACAAAAATTTCCGTTTTACGGTAACGACCAACGGCATTTTGCTGGACGACGAAAAAATCGAATATATCAACAGGGAAATGTGCAATGTCGTGCTGTCCCTCGACGGAAGGGAAGAAGTCAACGACTTTTTCAGGCCGACGGAAAACGGGAAGGGCAGCTACGGCCTTGTTGTCGGCAAATTCAAAAAATTGGTTGGCGGCAGGGGAGGCAAGCCCTATTATATCCGCGGGACGTTCACAAAATACAATTTGGATTTCA
>WREG01000215.1 GCA_009779455.1 Oscillospiraceae bacterium | reverse complement strand
TGCCGTCCTCGAACACCTCGCGCACTACGCGGCCCATGCCGAAGTTTTTCCACGGGCAGATATCGAAATGGGGGGCGTGGCCGTAAAAGCCGCTGACCAGCAGGCGGTCGCCTGACGAATGGTAGAAGCCCATGCGCTGGTGCATGAAGCCTTCTTTTTCCTCCGGCACGTTGACAACAGAGCCGTCGGCGCACTCATAGCGCCCTGCGGGTATTTTTATGACGGGAAAGGAGTTTTTCGGCTTTTCCCAATTTATGCCATCGAGGGACGTTGTAATAAACGACTGACCGCCGCCCGTATGCTCGCTTACGGGGTTGGAAAGGTATTCAAGATAAAATTTGCCCCGCCAAAAAGTGAGCATCGGGCCGTGGTTGTATGTATTGCCGACATCTTCCGCAAATTCCGGCCGCGTGCGGTTTGCCCTTAATACCTGATAGCTTGACGCGCCCACCGCGTGGGAAAGGCCGCCGTCGTGCCTTAATAAATCCGCGAATTCGCCGCCTGCGTAATATGGTGTGTTTTTCATTTAAATTTCGTTCCCTTCTGTATTTTTTCAACTATAATAATATAGTAAAATGTAAATTTTGTCAATGTTAATAAAAATAAAAAGTATTATTAACAGCCGCGGCTTGCAAAAGCTTGTTTTTTGTAGTATAATAGCGGCATTATATTCTAAAGGAGCCGTATCAATGATTAAAATGCCGAAAATAATATCTCACAGGGGCGCCAATGAGCACTGCCCCCAAAACACGATCCCCGCATTTAGAAAATCCGTGGAAATCGGTGTGGACGGGGTGGAAAACGACGTGCATATGACTAAAGACGGGGAAATAGTGCTCTGCCATAATTACGACGTGGACGAAACTTCAAACGGGACGGGCATTATACGGGATATGACTTTGGCGGAGCTTCGCGCCCTTGATTTCGGCGTCAAATTCTCCGATGAATTCAGGGGGACCAAAATACCCACGCTTGCGGAATTTTATGAGGTATGCAAAAGCATTGAAATTATAAACGTCGAAATAAAAAGGCCCTTGGACGGCAATTACGGCATAGTAGAGAAAACAATTGACAGCGCCGCCGCCTTCGGGCTGTCAAAGCAGCTTTTGATATCCAGCTTTGACGAGGAAACCTTAATAAGGGTGAAAGCATACGACAATAATATAAAAACGGCCCTGCTTTACGGCGAGCGGGAGGACGATTACCTGTTTGACGGCGTGGCGGGAGCATTGAGGGTAGGCGCCGACGGGATACACCCTTTGTGCGTTTATGTTGACGAGGACTTAATGGGATACGCCCATGAACATTCCCTGTTTGTGAACCCGTGGGTGGCAAGCCATAAAACGCCTATAATGTGTTTGATGGAGACGGGCTGCGACGGCATTATCACCGACAGGCCGGATTTTATGAAAGAATTGCTGAAAAATGAGTATGGGCTTGAATACGGAAAAGCACTATAAAGCGTTAGAATACGACAAAATTTTAAAACGGCTTTCGGAGCGGTGTTCATGCGAAGACAGCCGCAGCCTTGCGCTGTCCCTTAAGCCCCAAAAAACGCTGGCCGAAGCGCTAGCCCTTTTGAACCAGACGGAGGACGCTTATATTTTGCTGGCGAAATTCGGCGGGCCGTCTTTCGGGACGCTTAAAAATATAGGAAACCCTCTGGCGCGGGCCGCCGCGGGCAGCACGCTGTCGCTCCGCGAGCTTTTGGATATCGCCGAGGACCTGCGCGTCATACGCTCCCTTTCGGAATGGAGGGCGCGCAATAATAATATATCTAAACCAAATAATAAAACATCCGCCGCAGACGGCGCCGGCAGCCCTAAATCCTATATCCTAAATCCTATATCCTCATTAGATGTGTTTTTCGGCGCGCTCACGCCAAACAAATTTTTGGAAGACAAAATAACCTCCGCCGTATTGTCCGAGGACGAGGTCGCGGACAGCGCTTCCCCGGAGCTTTACGATATCAGGCGGGCAATACGCAGGCAGTCCGCGAAAGCGCGGGAGCATCTTGAAAATATGACGCGCTCCGCCCATTACCGCGCATATCTGCAGGACGCCATCGTCACTCAGCGCAACGGCAGGTTTGTAATACCCGTAAAAAACGAACACAGGGGCGAGGTTGCGGGTCTGGTTCACGATACGTCGTCCAGCGGGCAGACGGTATTCGTCGAGCCTATGGCGGTCGTGGAGGCAAACAACGAGATAAAAGTGCTGCAGAGCAGAGAAGCCGACGAGATCGAGAGGATAATATCGGAGCTTTCGGCTATGGCCGGCTCTTTTAAGGACAGCATCATCGCGGGCTATGAAAACGCGGTGGAGCTGAACCTTATATTCGCGAAAGGGCATCTTGCCTATGACATGAAGGCCTCCGTCCCGCTTTTGAACGACGGGGGCATTATTGACTTCAAGAAAGCGCGGCACCCGCTTCTGGACCCGAAAGCCGTGGTGCCGACCGATATTAATTTAGGCGGTGATTTCGACACTTTGGTCATTACGGGGCCGAACACGGGCGGCAAAACCGTTTCCATAAAGACAGCGGGGCTTTTGACGCTGATGGCGGCTTCGGGGTTTATGATCCCTGCCGCGGACAACAGCAGGGCGGCCGTTTTCGACAGGGTTTTCGCCGATATCGGCGACGAGCAGAGCATAGAACAATCGCTGTCAACTTTTTCATCCCATATAACAAACATCATCAATATAATTGAAAATTGCGGCGGCAGTACGCTGGCGCTGATAGACGAATTAGGCGCGGGCACCGACCCTGTGGAAGGCGCGGCTCTGGCTATGGCCATACTAGAACGGCTTTGCATATGCGGCTGCAAGACGGCGGCCACGACGCATTACGCCGAATTGAAAGCCTACGCCCTGCGGACGCCGCGGGTTCAGAACGCGTCCTGCGAATTCGACGTAAATACCCTGCGCCCGACTTACCGCCTGCTCGTGGGCGTGCCGGGACGCTCCAACGCTTTCGCCATATCCGAACGCCTGGGAATGGAAAAAGCCCTTGTGGACAGGGCGCGGGAGTTTGTGGCATCAGAAAACGCGCGTTTCGAAGATGTTGTGGACAGCCTTGAAAAAAGCAGGCTCGAAATGGAAAAGGAAAAGGAAATCGCCGAAGATTTACGCGCAAAAGCCGAAAAAGCTAAGGATGAAACCGAAAAACGCAGATCTGAGATAGAAAAGGCCGCAGAAAAAGAACTGGAAAAAGCCAAAGGGGAAGCAAAACGGCTTACGGAAAACGCGAAGCGGGAAGCGGCGGCCCTTTTAAACGAAATCGAGCTGCTGCGGAAAGAAAAAAACAATACGGATAATATAGCCACTCTGGCGGGGCGGGCAAAAGCGGAAATGAAGCGCCGCGTAACCGCCGTCGAAGACGCCGCCGACCCCGTTTTCGGAAAAATAAGCGCCGCCGAAGAAGATTGCGCGCTGCCGCGCATGCCCGTTCCCGGCGAAACGGTGCTGTTGGCGGATATAGGCAGGGAAGCCGTTGTATTGTCGCCCCCCGATAAAAACAATGTCGAGGTTCAGGCGGGGATAATCAAAATGCGGGCGCCGCTCGCTAATATCAGGCTTATCGGCAATAAAAAGGACGCAAACCCAGCAAACCCTTTGCCGGGGTTTATAAAAACCTCCGGAAGCAGGGCCAAAACGGAGG
>WREG01000214.1 GCA_009779455.1 Oscillospiraceae bacterium | reverse complement strand
TATTCAACTATATTGTAACCGATTTTATGAGCGACCAGTCATTCGCAAAGTACATAGACGCGCTGGTTGAAAGGCGCCTCTATGACACGGGGGTTGACATCAGGAGCACCGATAAGCTCATAACATTGTCTACCTGCGTATACGACTTTGACGAAGCGAGGCTCGTGATAGTCGGGAGGCTGGCGCGCGAGGGCGAAAATATTGACGTTGACACATCCGTAGTAAAAACGAACATAAACCCCCGCTACCCGCAGGCCTGGTACACAAAAAACAGGCTGACCAACCCATATAGGAATTCATACAGGTGGACGCCGACTTCAGAATAGGGTTTAGGGATTAGATACCGCAGGGGCGGGTTTCCGGGCGCATAAATTATGCTATGAAAAGGAAGATGTAAATGAAGGTCAGTTTGATATCTTTCAGCGCTGACGACGAACTGAACAAAATATCGCTGAAGGCTAAAATATCGTCTGTTTTCAGGGTATATTGCGGTCGCGTACCCATTATCGCCGATTATAAGGATTTTAAGGAAGCCGCCCCCCATTTGGCTGACGCTTTAAAAAACAGCGACATCACCGTGATAATGGCGTCAAAAAACTGTTTCGGCGAGATAAAAGAGAAATTTTGCCGCGCCATGTCCCTTAAAATGGAGACCCGTTTTGATTTGTTTGAAAAAATATCCGGCGGAATCGGCGAAGAAAGCATGAAATCCCCGAAAGCGGCCGCGCATATTGACTATCCGGCGGAATGTGATATAATTAGTTTCGACGACGGTTTTTTTTCAGGTTTTTCGGTCCACGCGGGCAAAAAATACGCGGTGTTTCTTCCTTTCGCGGAAGACAGGATATTGGACGGGATAAACCGGCATGTTTTAAAAATATTGCGGATAATATATAACGCCGAGCAAAAGGTAAAAGACGCGAGCTACGGGTTTTTGGTCTTTTTAAAGAACAGGAAGCTGCGCGTAGCGGTCGCGAAAACCAAAACGGCGGATTTTATAGAAGAGAAACTGGCCCATCAGGACGGGTTCGACGAATATGTAAAGCTATTGCCTTTAAAGTATAAGCAGGATCAAATGACGCCCGCCGAATATACCGTGAAGCTGAGTTTCGACGCCCTTGACACCCTTGGCTTCCCGTATGCCATAGCAATGTCGGACGTGTATAAGCAGGACGCCCCGGAGGGCGGGAGCGGGCTGTATGTCTGCCTTGCAGTGGCGGGCGGCGGGAACGCGGACGTAAAACAGTTTTTCCCGAAAAAAAACGAGGATATGGAAAGCTTTTTATACGCCGCGGCAAATGAGCTGTTTACGATGCTTAAGGACAGAGTAGGAGATGACGGTATTGACTTCACCCAATAAAAAAGCGGTCAAAAGGCCGACAAAGCTTATGGCCTTCGCCTTTGTCGCGCTTCTCGCCGTAATATATTTGTCAACCTCGTCAATGCAGGCCGGGAGCTTTTTGCTCGGGGACGTTGACGGGGACGGCAACGTGAGCGCCGCGGACGCCAGACTGCTGCTGCGCGTGGCCGCCGGGCTGGTCCCCGTTCCCGCCGACCAAAACGTGTTCAGATCGGCAGATATGAATTTCGACGGCATTATTGACGCGGCCGACGCCAGGTACATATTAAGGATAGTCGCGAACCTTATGGCTATAGAAGTCCCGAAAAACGACGACGTCCCCACTGTCCCTGAAAATGAAAGCAATGCGGGCGGGGCCCTGCATGAGGTTGTTACAAGCCCCCATGTATCCGTTGATTACGGCGATAACACGGGTATGCTTGAAGAATACCCGATAGCGGACGTCCCCGCGTTTGCCCCTTCAGCCGATTCGTTTGTCTTTGTCACATACGGCTGGGGCCACGGGGTCGGCATGAGCCAATACGCCGCCGCCGCAGCAGCGGAGAACGGCTACCTTTATACCGATATTTTAGGCTATTATTACAAGGGGACGAAAATCATGAAAGAAACGGTCCCCGATAACGTCAGAATGCCCGACGGCTCCAAAGTCAAGACAAAAGAGATACTCGCGCGGATAACGGAACAGGAAATCGGAGGGATCACCCGCAACAGGGAAGCGCTTAAAGCCCAAATCGTCGCGGTTTACACAAATTTCAAATATTATAACTACCAGGTAAAAAATGTGGCCTATAAATCAAGCTATTCGAGCTGCAGCGAAAGCGTGATACAGGCTGTCGAGGCTTGCCTGGGCGAATACCTTACATATAACGGGAACGTGATAACGGCAGTATTCGGCGCGATGTCGGCGGGCATAACCGCGAACCCGACGGACGTCTGGGGCGGCAGCTACCCTTACCTTGAATCGGTGCCGAGCTACGACGACAGGCTGCAGCGCGGCTTCATAGCCGTCAAAAGCTTCAGCAGCGAAGAATTGAAAAAGAAAATTTTAGCATACGACGAGAATATAAAATTATCAGGCAACCCGTCGGATTGGATTGAAATACTGGAACATGACAATACTATATCAAGAGATATAGGCTACGTGACGGCGCTTCGCGTCGGCGACAAAATTATCTCAAGCCGCGCGGGGCAGATATTCAGGGAGCAGATCATGGGGTATTCCATACGGTCGCAGTGTTTTACGGTGGAGTATTATCGTTGAATTTGACGATTTTATACAAAGCCTGTAGGGGACGCCGCCTCCCGCAGGAGGCGTTACGCTCACCGGCGTCCCGAAATACAGATGAAATTTTTTATAGACGGGACGATGTGGGCATCGTCCCCTACGGGAAGGTGTTTTATGTCCGTTTTAATCACCGGCGGGGCAGGGTATATAGGTTCGCACACGGCTGTGGAATTGTTGAACAGCGGCAAAGATATCGTTGTCATTGATAATTTTTCAAACAGTGGTCCCGTTGTTTTGGACAGGGTGCGCGAACTCACGGGTTCCGATTTCCCTTTTTATAATTGCGATATAAGGGACAAATTTAATTTGTCCGCAATATTCGAAAAAGAGCGGATTGATTCCGTTATCCATTTCGCCGCTTTGAAATCGGTCCCGGGCTCAATTGAAAATCCGCTTTTATATTATGACAACAACGTAAACGGCACGATCAGGCTTTTAGAGGTTATGAGCGGTTTTAGCTGCAAAAACATGGTTTTCAGCTCTTCCGCGACGGTTTACGGTCGGGAAAACGAGGTTCCGTTTAAAGAAACCATGAAAACCGGCGGCACGACAAACCCGTACGGCACGACTAAATGCTATGTTGAGCAGATTTTAAACGACCTTTATATTTCAGACAATGATTTCAGCATATCCCTATTGCGCTATTTCAACCCGATCGGCGCGCACGAAAGCGGCAGGATCGGCGACAGCCCGAGCGGCGCCCCGGGAAATATCATGCCGCTGATAACCCAGGCCGCTGTCGGCAAGCTGCCGGCCCTCAAAATTACGGGCAACGATTACCCTACCCCCGACGGCACGGGGCTGCGCGATTATTTCCATGTGGTTGACCTCGCCAAGGGCCATTTGAAAGCCCTCGAGAGGGTTTATACAAAAACAGGGGTTGACGTATACAATTTGGGTTCGGGAAAGGGTACGAGCGTTTTTGAATTGGTAGGGGCCTTTGAAAAGGCAAGCGGCATCAAAATACAATATGAAATTTGCCCCCGCAGGCCCGGCGATTTGGCCGAAGCTTACGCCGACGTTTCAAAAGCGAAGGAAGAACTGGGCTGGGAAG
>WREG01000213.1 GCA_009779455.1 Oscillospiraceae bacterium | reverse complement strand
TCCGTTTCCATGCCGTTTCAAGCTTTTCTTTAGGGTAATCCGCCGCGCCTATGCAAAACGCCGCAACGGCCGCTCTTTCGGCCATATCTGCCAGCTGTTCGCCGCGCCTGTTCCAGCGTTTGCTTATTGTACGGGAAGTATAGCTCCCCGCTCCGTGATCGGTAGCCACAAGCTCATTATTCCACGAAGGCAGGCCCATTATCTGCTTTTCCGTTAATTTTGATTTCATGTCACGGAAAATAATGTCTGTGGAGGCGGACAATACATCGCTTTCGCTTTTGCCGTTTTCTTTTATTTCGCGGCAAACGGTATTTACGCTTTCATCTGACGGCGCGCCGCCGCAGTCGCCCGTCCCGTGGAAAATATACGAAAAAGGCACGCCGTAAACCCGTTTGTTTTCAAGCAGTTTTATTTTCGCGAAATGGTGTTTGCGTACCCTTTTTAAGGTTTGTCCGTAGTCGAAACCATCCGGGGATGCGAAAATATAGTTCCCGTCAACGCCGTACCAGCGTCCCAAATCAAAGGGTATGCCGAAAGCGCAGCTATAAGGGAGCTTCTGCGTGGCGAAGCCGTAAATGTTTGCGTGGCGCATGATCGACGGCAGCGCCCAGCCGAAGCCGAAACAGTCGGGCAGGAAGATATCTACGGAGCGTTTGCCGAATTTTTTGTCGAAATAGCCATTGCCGTATAAAATATTCCTGAAAAGCGCCTCGGGGGACGGGATGTTCACGTCGCCGTTCTCATAAGAGCTGCCCGCCACGTGCCAGCGGCCCGCAGCTATGTATCCTTTCAGTTTTTCGAATTCCTCCGGGTAATATTCCTCGATAAGCTCATAGCGGTACGAGCCTTCAAAATTAAAGGAATATTCCGGGTATTTTTCAAAAAGCGCGAAGTTTTCGTTTAAAGTGCGGGGGATATGTTCCCTGACGGTCTTTTCAAGGGACCATTTCCATGTGGTGTCGAGGTGCGCCGTGGCGACGGTGTAAATCGTGGGTTTTAAATTATTTTTCGGTTTGTCCATATGTACGATCCTTTATTTCTATTTGTTTTATTCTATTATATATTAATTTTAATGACTTTTCAATAGGGAGTATTAGCGGGGAGTGTTTACAAATTAGCTATTATATGATATAATATTTAACTTGTAAACACTCCCAAAAATTTATAGGATCGAAGTTTATGCGGGTTTGCCTGTTTTAGGAAAAAATAATGCCGAGAAAATTGAAATTTACTATAAACGACGAATACGACGGCAAAAAAGTCCTGCACTTTTTAAAAAAAGAGGCGGGGCTTTCGGCTTCTCTTATTAAAACGCTGAAGGAAACGCCGAACGGGGTTTTATTTGACGGCAGGCATATAAGGACGATGGATTTATTGAAAAAAGGCGGGGTTTTGACTTTGGAGATACCTGACAGCCGCTCGCTTATCGAACCGATGGAATACCCTCTTGACGTTATATATGAAGATGAGGACGTACTTGTCATCAACAAACAGGCGGGGCTTGCCATGCACCCGACCCACAACCATCAGGGCGACACTTTGGCGAACGCGGTAGCTTCCTACCTCTCAAAAAAGGGGAAAGAAGCGGCATTCCGCAGCATCGGGAGGCTCGACAAGAATACGTCGGGACTGTGCCTTGCCGCGCTCCACAAGCACGCCGCGCATTTGCTGTCCGGCAGGGTTGAAAAGACGTATTTTGCCCTTGTTGAAGGCTGTTTTACTTTTCCGGGGACGATAGACGCGCCGATTTGCCGCCCCGACCCCATGAAAACCCTGAGGGCGGTGGGGGAAAACGGCGAACGGGCGGTCACGCATTATGAGCCGATTGCCACGGAACCGCCTTCGGCGGGCGGAAATGCGAGCTTCTTAAAAATACGCCTTGAAACGGGCCGGACGCATCAGATACGAGTGCATTTTTCGCACCTGGGCGCTCCCCTGCTGGGCGACGATATGTACGGCGGCCCGACGGATTTGATAACGCGGCATGCTTTGCACTGCGGGGCAATCGAACTTCATCATCCAATAACAAAGGAGAGAATGAGATTTGAAGCGGGTTTGCCGGAGGATATGGATAGGATCATAAAAGGCCTGACGGCAAATTTATCATACTGCTGAAAAAAAAACGGGAAGCAGCTGAACGAACACAATGGGACGGTTCTCCTGTGTTCTTGAGAAAACAGAAAACATAGGTTAAAACAGGCAACACAGCAGAACCGACCCCTTGTGTTGTTTCAATTCCGGATTGCCCGTTGCCGAGCGCTATGTGCCCGGTTCCGTCACCACCAGTATTTATAAGAGCGACAGCGTCGCCGCTGTAAGTGGATTTTTGAAAATATCTAATTGATCCGTGAGAACCAGTTGCGTTAGGTTTTTCAACAGCTGTAATTAAACCACCCCACATGGCGACGGCTTCATTAAATCTGGTTTCAAAAGTGGTTTTAGTAGTATTATCATACCAATAATGGTAAAACGTGCTGCCGTCAACGTGATTCCAGCCGTGCGTATAATAGCTGTAAATGGAAAATCCGTAGGTGCTGTTTGCGTTATTTGGCGTATAATGCTGCGCCCATGGCTTTAGGTCATGCGCTGAAGCTGAAACAGCCGTATATGCCAACGTGACGAGAAATATAAAGATAAACGCAACTATACTTTTTTTGACCTTCTTCATTTTTATACCCCTTTCTAATCCTAATTAAGAGATGCTTTTTTTAGTAGGCAATTTCTCAGGGTTTTCATAGAGCTTTAAAAATTCCTTTTCAAAATCGTCAAGCTTTAGCGCGATGAAATACCCCATCTCAAGTGATTCGGGCGTCGTTAAAAGCTCCGTCCTAACTGATTCGGGAGAAACTGTTTTGCTTTTCGGGTTTTCACCTCTTTGGTAATAGTATTCTTCTTCGAAATATTCATGATATACTATTACATTTCCGTCAACAATAGGTGATAAGGCATCCCAACCACCGCCGTTTAAAACAACTTCAGCATATTCATTAAAGTTAACTACGGTATCTCCCGGTGGATGACTTTTTTTGCTGTCTTCATAATATTTTTCATCAAGAATTTTTGTTACGAATACATATTCATATCCCTCTTTAAATCGGATATCATTTTGAAATATCCATGATGAAGAATAGGTAACAAGAAGTTTTATCGTATCTCCTTGTACAGGGGATTTACCGTGATACTCTTTGTTAAGCTTAACTTCTATCACTGTCCTTTGAAAAGGCCCTATCATCTCTTTATAAACACTGTTCCAATAAGAATGCTCAAATTCTTTTATACTTACTATTTCGCCGGAAAACACATAATCGCTCTCCATTATTTTTTCCCTTAGGTCAAATTCTAAACCACATGCCATAGCCGTAAGCTCCGGGCCAATCGGTACTTCTTTCCAAATCACGTTGCCGTCATTTTTATCTATTTCTCCGGAATCAAGCTTCGCCACAACCCTTAAGATAAGCCTCGCGTCCGCCGCGTCAATCACGCCGTCATTGTCCACGTCAGCCGCTTTTTTTTGCTCTTCCGTTAAATCCTGCAGTTTTGCCACGTACCTCAGAACCAAACGGGCGTCATCCGCCGAGATTTCCCCGTCGCCGCTCACGTCGCCCAGCATTTGCTCCTTCGCGGAGCCGCTGAACGCGAAAAACATCACCGCGCAAAGCGCTAGAATTAACCCTATTGCTGTTAAAATAATTTTTTTCATTGATATGACCATTCCTTTCTTACGAAAGGCACAAAACGGT
>WREG01000212.1 GCA_009779455.1 Oscillospiraceae bacterium | reverse complement strand
TCCTATTACACCCTCATGCAGCTGGAAAACGACCCTGTTTTAGTGGATAAATACAGAATCGGCGCGGATTCCTGGTGGAAAGTGCTGAAATATTCCCGCGATGTGGAGTGGTACCTTACCTACCAGCTGGCCTACAGCGACCGCGAGGTAAAGGACGCGGACGGCCGCCCGCTGGCGGAGGTCCTCGCGTGGCAGCTTTCGCGCTTCCCCGTGAACCCCCGCGCTTTCCAGATCGACAACGCCACGCGCCCCGACGTGAACAACGACAACGGGCGGCTTTTCGACCCGGCCACGGACATGCCCCTCGCCCTGCCCATGGACGAGCGCGGCAGCATGGGCAGCGACGTCTACTCGGCGGTCACGGGCAGCGCGGTGTCTGACAGCAGGGTCAAATATATGTCGAAATCCTACAACATGATAATGCCCTACTGGCTGGGCCGCTACCACGGCCTGTTAGATGACAAAGGGGTTGACGGGCCTGTTGGGTTTGACGACATTATGGAGCTTGCGGAGCAGGACATTGAGATGTAAAATGTAAGATTCTAAAATTAAAAATGTGCGCAAAAAAACGCAGGGGCTAAATTTTAGCCCCTGTTGCTATATTCTAATCTTCCAACCCCTCAAATACACCCTTCATATATATTTTAATAAATATTATTGCAAAAAGCCCGCCGGTGATATATAATGTCAGCAGTGGATTTTTAATTTTTGGTATTATTTTGAAAAAGACATTTAAAGGCTTGGGGTAGTAATGTATACGGTCAGCTTGGTGATGGCTCTAATAACGATAAGAATGTACCAGCGCGAATAGGTACATCAACCAACTGGAAAAGCGTTGCAGTGGGTCATTGATATCCTAACGGACATACCCGGAGATATAAAAAGGAAGACGGGACAGAAATCAAATTAATAATTATAGGCGACGCAGACAACGACGGCGAAATAACAGCCTCCGACGCCCGGCTGATACTCCGCCACGTCGCTAAATTGCAAATATTGGAATGCGAAGCGCTAAAAGCCGCCGATGTGAACGGGGACGGGGAAGTTGACGCGGCTGACTCGCGGCTTGTTCTGCGCTTTGTCGCGAAATTGATCGCTTCATTTTAATAAATCCGGAAATTATGTTCTAATCCCCGCCGCCTGTTTCGTATATTTCTCTTAAAAGGAAGTTTTGTCCTTTTTATCTTCAAAAGGATGGTCTTATTTATGGGAAATGCACGAAACATCGCAAGGCGCAGGAAAGTCATCAAAATTTTAGGCAGCCGTCCGTTCGCCGCGGCGCTGGTCGCGGTCGCGATGCTTTTTTTGAGCCTGACGTACAGGGCGGCCGTTTTGAACAGGTCCGCCATGCAGTCCCTCGTTGACGGCCAAAAGCCCGTAACCGCCATAATCGACGCGGGCCACGGTGGGATTGACGGCGGCACCTCGGCCGCCGACGGCACTTTGGAAAAGGTTTTGAACCTTCAAATCGCCGAAAAGCTGAACGACATCCTTCGCCTGTATGGCTACTCAACGGTAATGACCCGCACGGACGACAATTCCATCTACGACCCCGGCACAAAGACAATCAGAAAGCAAAAAGTCTCCGACATCAACAACCGTATGGCGATAATGAATAAAACAGACAACTGTATTTTCATCAGTATTCACCAAAATTATATACAGGGCGCAAATAACAGCGGCTCAATTGTTTTTTATTCGGGGAACAACGAAGAAAGCAAAATTTTAGCGGATTTTATACAACAAAGCATCAAAAAATCGCTCCAGCCCGAAAGCAAGCGCGGGACAATAAAATCCGGCTCGTCGATTTACCTTTTACACAACGCTAAAAAGCCCGCCGTGCTGGTGGAATGCGGTTTTTTGTCAAACCCTAATGAAACAAAGCTTCTTAAAAGCGAGGATTATCAAAAAAAGCTTGCGTTTTCAATCGCAAATGGGATTTTGGATTATATAAATTACTTAAAGGAAGAATAATTTAATGGCAATAAAATCAAAAACAATTTATGTTTGCTCGTCCTGCGGTTTTGAGGCAGCCAAATGGTACGGCCAATGCCCCGGCTGCGGGGAATGGAACAGCCTAACCGAAAAAATGAAAATCAGCGGCAATTCACAAAATAAATCAAATATTACTATTGAATCGGCATATAAATTGAGCGAAATAAGCCATATAAAAGAACACCGCTATTATACGGGGATATCAGAGCTGGACAGGGTATTGGGCGGGGGTCTGGTAAAAGGCTCGATAGCCCTTATAAGCGGCGACCCGGGGATAGGGAAGTCCACAATCCTTTTGCAGGCGTGCGAAAACTTCGGCAGGCAGCTGAGTATACTTTACGTTTCGGGCGAGGAGTCGCCCCACCAGCTGAAATTAAGGGCAGACAGGCTCAAAGTCAGCACGGGAAACCTGAAAATCTTCTGTGAAACCGATACAGAGCGGCTTTGTGAATATATAAAAACGGAAAAACCGGGCCTCGTTATAATAGATTCAATACAAACCATGAGCATAAGCGAGATTTCGTCCTCAGCGGGAAGCATAACGCAGGTGAGGGAGAGCGCGAGTCTTTTAATGCGGACGGCGAAATACGAGGACATCCCCATAATCATGGTCGGGCATGTTAACAAGGACGGGAATATCGCCGGCCCGAAGGTTTTGGAGCATATTGTCGATACGGTTTTGTATTTTGAGGGCGAACGGAATCTGTCGTATAGGATTTTGCGGGCGGTGAAAAACAGGTACGGCTCAACAAATGAGATCGGTGTGTTTGAAATGGGCGAAAACGGCCTTGCCGAGGTTCCGAACCCGTCCCTGATGCTGATTTCAGGCAGGCCGAAAAACGTTCCGGGGAGCTGTGTAGTTTGTGCAATGGAAGGCTCCCGCCCGATTTTGGCGGAAGCGCAGGGGCTTGTGACCCAAACGGGCTTCGGGACCCCCCGGCGCATGGCGACAGGGTTTGACTACAACAGGCTTTCTATGTTAATCGCCGTTTTGGAAAAACGTGCAGGTTATTTCCTTGGAAATATGGACTGCTATGTGAATATTGTCGGGGGGCTAAAAATAGACGAACCCGCCGCCGACCTTTCGGTCGCGCTGGCGCTTATATCAAGCCTGAAAGACGCCGTGATAAGGGAAGACGCCATCGCTTTCGGGGAAATAGGCCTTGCGGGGGAAATCCGAGCGGTATCAACCTGCGAACAGCGTATCAGCGAAGTCCTCCGTTTAGGTTTTAAGCGTTGTGTCATACCGCAAAACAACATGAAAAATATATCGAATAACGCTAAAAACAGTTTGGATATTATAGGAATAAAAACCATAAGAGATGCGTTTGACGCCGTCAGCATATAGAAAGAGAGGGACAAAAAATGAAAAGAAACAAAAATACGGGCGCTAATTTCGGCGCGATTTTAACGCTTATTATTGTATCGGTATCTGTCGCTGTTGTTATAAAAAAATATAGGGAATGACCGAATTTATTATGAATTCATCAGTAATATTAACAGTATCACAAGTAAATATTTATATAAAATCTCTAATTGATGCCGATATGCGCCTCGCGAAAATTTATGTAAAGGGTGAAATATCGAACTTTACCAACCATTACAAAACCGGGCATCTGTATTTCACGCTAAAGGATGCGACAGGTTCTATAAAGGCTGTGATGTTTGCGTCAAGCGCGTCAAGGCTGAGGTTTGATCCTGAAAACTCTATGAATGTGATAGCAATGGGGAGGGTATCCGTTTACGAGAGGGACGGGCAATACCAGCTTTATG
>WREG01000211.1 GCA_009779455.1 Oscillospiraceae bacterium | reverse complement strand
GACGCCATACGAAAGCCAAAGCAACCATGAAGCTTCTCCTGTGACAAAGGACGCCAGAAAGAACCCGGCGCCCAAAATCAGCCCTCCAATTAGGACGACCCGGCGCGTAGTCAGTTTCGCCACCAGTTTCCCGCCGATCACGCTGCCAACGGCAAGAAATGCGAGCAATAGTGAAAAAGTAAGATTGGCGGCTGCGTTGTCGCCGCTAAAAATGCTTTCCGCTATGCCCGTTTGAAAAACGCTCCATATGTAGGAAATGCCAACCGTAAGCTGGATGGCTATCGCAGCTACCACCGTGTAAACACCGTGTTTCTTTTCCATTTTTTTATTCTCCTTCATAGCCAGTTTTCCGGCTAGTAATCAATATAAATAAATTATTTTCTTTCGCCCGCACCTCTTATACCGTCCTGTTATATATCGGCTTTACATGCGACCTTCCCCGCCACATAATCCCAAACGTTGCTACCATGCAAATCGCATTGTAAGAGACGACGACCGCACGGATCGGGATATAGTCCGCGAGAGCGCCCGCAATAAGTTGTCCCAAAATCATACCCGCGTTAATAATCATCAGGAACGCGCCGTTGAAACGCGCCCTTTTCGCGTCGGAGATATAGCTCTGAGTCGTGGATACCCGTATATTATAGCTTGTTACCCCAAGGAGCCCGACGCAAAAACTCAGGAATGCCATTATATAAACGTGCGTGAACAGATACCACATTTCAATAAAACCTATGGAAATGTACACGATCATTGCTATCGCGAACTTCTTTTCTTTTGGATAATCGAGTCTGTACTGTACCGCTCCCCCGATAAAACGCCCGACCACGCTCGCCCCGGTCACGTATGTATACAGCATCACGCCGAGCGCAGGGTTGTCCTTGAAAAACGGCAAAACCAGGGAGTTGCTTGAAGAAGCGAACATTGATATAAAAAAGTAACTTGTGATGACAAGGAGGCCTTTTTCACCCTTTATATAGTTCACGCCTTCAATAAGGCTTTCCTTGAATTCGCTGAAGCCGTATTTTTCCTGTTTGCCACGCAGATGTGTTTCGTCGGCGCGTATCTGCATGTCAAATAACGCAGCTATGAAAAAAGCCGCCGACGATGTCAAAAATATCGGGACTATGCCAAACCGTTCATATAAAAAAGTAGCGACCGGCAGCATTATCGCCGATAACGGCATTATAAACGAGGAAACAGAATATGCTTTGCGGAAGTTCCCCTCCGCGACGAGCACCGGATAAAGGCTTTCGTACGCGACCAGATAAATACTGTCGATCGTCCCCAGGATAAACGACATCACCAGAAAAAACAGATAATTGAAATAACCGCTCCTCAAAATAAAAAACAACGACAAGAAAAGCGTCGCCGACGTAAAATCCAGCGCATATATAGTTTTTCGCCTGGAAAAATTATCCAGCAGCGGACCCGCTACAATCGGCGCCAGTATCTTCGGCAGGTTGAAAATAACGAGGTAGAGGATAAACAAAAACACCGAGTTGCTGTAATCCAGGACCATTAAATTTATTGAAAACCCCGCCAGCGTATTCCCGAACACGGAAACGACCGAACCGAGGGTAAGTATAGTGAAGTCGCGCGTCCAGAGCTTTTTCATTTATGTTTTCCATTCCCGGATAGGCGCCTCAAATCCGGAATACCAATGCCTGTCTTACGGTATTTTTAGCCAACTGCGCCAGTGTAGCACAGCAGAGCTATATAACGCAATCTTTTGAACAATACAAATTTTATATATAACAAAAATTTCACTGTTTTACACATAAGCCGGCTATTGACATTGAAGCCGCTGGAAGGATTAAGCTGCAATAAAATAAAAACAGTTTGAAGGCAGCTTCAAATAAGAAAGGCGGTTTATTATGAACACTCAACACAGCAGGACCGGGCTTAAATTCTTTTTTCTCGAATGTAAAACCATTAAAAACAAGATCCCGACAGCTAAAGATATATGCGAAACGATACGCAGATATGCGTCCGGGCAAGGGTCCGAAGTCGTTTTCCTATCTATTGACACGCCGGTAAGATTCTTTTTGGACGGTACCGTATACATAGCGAGAAAAGGCGGCACGCCGGGCGGGCCCCTTTTGTTCTGCCATCAGGAACATTAACAATGTTTCAAGGGGAGGGTGTCAGGGGGACACCCTGCCCCGCCTACCCAACCGCGGCTTTCCCTATTTCAAAGCCCCGTTCAAAAGCGGTTTTATTCAATGCATTTAGCTCAGGGTGTTTCGCCCCGAGCTTTTTGTACACCGTTTCAAGAACTTTTTCAGGCTGGATCAATCCCGAATAACCTATCAGCGCGCCGACCAAAACCAGGTTCGATACCTTGATGTTCCCGATTTCCACGGCTATGTCGCCAGCCGGTACGTTCACGACGACGACGCCGTCGCGCTGAGGTTCGTTCGTCACGACGCTGCTGTTGAGGAATATCGCGCCGCCTTTTGCGACGCTGCGCTCAAACCTGTCAAGAGAGGGGTTGTTCATTATTATAGCGTAGTCGGCGGGGAATGGTTTTGGAGAACCGATCGGTATATCCGCGATCACCAGGAAGCAGTTGGCTGTCCCGCCGCGCTGTTCGGCGCCGTATGCCGGAAGGTATGTTACGTAATTATCCGTCGTTTCGGTCACGGTGTAGCCTATCAACTGACCGCAGACCATGACCCCCTGCCCGCCAAACCCTGCGATTATTATAGATTTTTCCATTTAGTAGTTTTACTCCTTAAGCCGGCTTTATATCATAGTCCCAAAGGGCCTCCCGAAATGTTTGAAACTCATTTCAAGTTATACCGCGCGGAACTCGCCCAGCGGGAATTCAGCCAGCATCTTGTCCCTGATGAAATCGATGCTTTCCATAGGCGATATCCCCCACGCCGTGGGGCAGTTGGAAATAAATTCGACGATACTGAACCCTTTTCCGGCTATTTGATATTCCAGGGACTTTTTTATCGCCGCTCTGGCTTTCCTGATGTTCGCAGGGTCGATGCAAGCGACTCTTGCTATATACGACGGGGCTTTCAACGTGTTGATAATTTCGCACATATGCATGGGATAGCCGTGATGCGCGGGGTCCCTGCCCATGGGCGCGGTCGAAGCTTTCATGCCGATCAGGGTAGTTGGCGCCATCTGCCCCCCGGTCATACCATAAGTAGCGTTATTTACGAAAAATACAGATATGTTATCTCCGCGATTTGCCGCCGAAAGGGTTTCCGCCAGGCCTATCGACGCAAGGTCGCCGTCCCCCTGGTATGTGAATACGATCGTTTCGGGGCTGCAAAGCTTCAGCGCGCCCGCAACTGCGCACGCCCTTCCGTGCGCCGCGCCGATCGAGTCAAAATCCATAAAGTTGACGCATAATGCCCCGCATCCGACGCCCTGCACATAGCTCACGTCGTCCTGTATACCCAGTTCGTCCACGACCTGGCATATCAACTTGCCGATCGTCGAATAAAAGCAGCCGGGGCAATAGCCGATCTCCGCTTTTTCACTGAAACTTTTCGGCCTCGCGTATATTTTTTCCATTTATATCCCGCCTTTCGCCCTCGCAAGCATCCTTGCAGCTTCAAGAATGTCCGTCCGCTCGATGATCTCGCCGCCCGATCGCAGGCATGTTTCCACAGGTCTGCGGCCCGCTACGGCATTCCTGACGTCTTCGGCATATTGGGCCGGTATGGACATTTCTACGCATAAAAACCCTTTGACTTTGCAATAGTCAAGATTTTGAAAGTTTTTTTCCGGGAACGGGTATATCTTCAACGGGCGGATAAACCCGT
>WREG01000210.1 GCA_009779455.1 Oscillospiraceae bacterium | reverse complement strand
TTTGACAAGTAAAGGAAATACCAAAAAGCATAACCCTATGACCGCTAAAACCAGCAACAGGGTAAACGCCATAAAAGAAACATTAAAATTTTCCGCCAGATCCATTTTGGATATGCTGCTTATCATGTAGCAGGGCAGCAGGAGGCGGAAAACTATTTTGTTGACCTGCCCCGCCGCTTTTTCGCCGACGATGTTTATTTTTTTAAGCGCAAACCCCGCCAGCATTATCATGAACAGGGGCAGGACGACATTTATTGAAAATATTAAATCGTTCATAATTTTTTAATGCAGAATTAAGAATGCAGAATGCATAATTAATGTCGAGCAGTTAGATTCATCTTTTTTTAATTTTATTGCCCGATTGATTTAAATAAGTTCTTTAAATCAAAAGCTATAAATTATATCATAATTTAATTTCGCGGACACAAATTTTGAATTTTGAAAAAATTTAAACGCGACCTTAATTCTTCATTCTGCATTATGCATTCTTAATTAACTATTTTCTCCCCGTCAAACACAATCACGCCATAGCCGTGGCCGGTTTTCCCGCCGGAGGCCAGGCGGTCGGCGAAAGCGCGCCGGAGGGAGGTGTCGCGGGGCAGCCTGTCCGGGGGAAGCTCGTGGTATTTGCCGAAAACCCGCCACGCGTCGCCGAATTCTTCCCTTTCTTCCGATTTTACGATATCGAAATCCCTCATAAAGTCGAGGATATTCGATTTTTCGGGCAGGAATTCCTCATGGCCTTTATAAAGCAGCCAGGAGCTGCACACCAGAACCATATTCCCGCCGGTTTTTGAATAGCCGTAAAAATCGTAGGCTTTTTTATACGATTCGATCCGCGCCTCTTTGCCGAAAGGCTTTCCCGAGGACGGGATGTGGAAATTGTAGGCGGGCGTGTTTTTTTCTATGGTTATGCCGTTCTTTGTCGTATACGGCCCGTCGTCGAAAACCGACATTTCATACTGGAAGCGGCCCAGCGCGAACCGCGTCATCGACATGAAGCCCGCATACCAGCCGCCGACGAAAGTGCCCCAGACTTCGTGCTGCTCATAGCATTCGAGAAGCTTGCAGCGCAAATCGTCCATCGTGTCCCAAAAAATTTCTTCGGGGATATCGTTATCTTTATACCTTTCGAGAAGTATATCGGTGCAGTTCATGAGAAATATAAAATTGAAAGTATACTCGCTGACCCCGCACTCATCGGCTTTTACCTTCAATTCTTCGAAAACCTCGTTTAAACCTATCTCAAAATCGACCATAAAACCGTTTTTGAGCTTTGAAAAACATTCGCTTAACTCAGTGTCGTCAAAAATCATGTTTTCGACGCCCATAAAGCACGTGGCCGCGTCTTCGGGCAGGGGGATTTTTTTCATGAAAGCGTTTATGTAGGATAAGAATTCGTCTTTGGGCATGGTCAATTCTCCTTTAATACGGTTTTTAAATGATTGCGAAATATGCGGTCGAAACGCTTTTATATAGTCCGGGCGATTAATAATCGCCCCTACATATTGTGCGTTAAAATAAATCGATGATATACGTATTTCTGATTATTATAACACATATGCGGCTTAAAAACAATCATCAATCTTTAAAATTTTCGCAGGTATTATTTTTAATATATATGCAGTATTACTATTGCAAAATTTATTAAATAATGTACAATATATAGTGTAAAGATTAAAAATAATATAAAGGACGGTTACATATATGCCCGAAACGATAAAAGAGTTCACTATCCCGTTTGGGAACCTGGGGATCATAGCCCTCCCCGGATGCAAGAAGCTTGCCGAGAAAATCGACAGGTATATAGTGGACTGGAGGCGCGGCAGAAGCTACGAAAGCGACACAGCCAAGACTTTGTCCGGGTATCGGCGCGATTCCTATATAATAGACACCGAAATACACCGCTTCGGCACGGGCGAGGGGAAGGCCGTAATAAAAGAATCCGTCCGGGGCCACGACCTTTTCATCTTGTGCGATATGTTCAATTACAGCGTCAAAACGCGGATGTACGGCATGGACGTGCCCATGACGCCTGACGGCCATTTCGCGGATTTAAAGAGGATGATCGCAGCGGTCGGAGGAAGGGCGCACCGCATCACCGTCATTATGCCCATGCTTTACGAAGGGCGGCAGCATAAAAGGGACAACAGGGAATCGCTGGACTGCGCTATGGCGCTTCAGGAACTGTGCGAGCTTCTCGGCGTCGATTGCCTGATAACCTTTGACGCCCACGACGCCCGCGTCCAAAACGCCATCCCGCTCAAAAGCTTCGAAAACGTATCAACGGCATATCAAATGGTCAAGGCCCTTGTAAACAATTTCGGCGACGTAAGGTTTGACAGGGACAAAACGATGATAATATCCCCCGACGAGGGCGGGATTCACCGTTGCATATACTATTCCACAGTGTTGAAGCTTGAGCTGGGGATGTTTTATAAGCAAAGGGACTATTCGAGGATCGTAGACGGCCGGCATCCGATACTTGAGCATGAATATCTGGGTTCGGACGTTAAGGGCAAGGACGTCATTATCGTTGACGACATGATTTCGTCGGGGGACTCAATGCTTGACGTGGCAAAGAAGCTTAAAGAACTGAACGCGGGAAGGATTTACATATTTTCAGCTTTCGGCCTTTTCTGCAACGGGTTGGATGATTTTGACAAGGCTTATAAAAACGGCCTTTTCGACGGTATATTCACAACCAACATGATATACCA
Source organism: Oscillospiraceae bacterium (assembly GCA_009779455.1). Lineage (GTDB taxonomy): Bacteria > Bacillota > Clostridia > Oscillospirales > Acutalibacteraceae > WREG01. The sequence continues at coordinate 1,071 of WREG01000210.1, read as the reverse complement.
AACCCCCGGGCTTTTAAAGCGGGAATGGTATTACAGCGTCGAGATGTCAAAATATATTTCGCTTATTATCGACACCCTGAACCACGACAAATCAATGAGCAAGCTGTTGAGCCCTACGGAAAGGCTTCAGGATTTTCTGCGGAAAAATGGATATTGATTAAATTTAAAATGTACAATGTACAATGTACAAATAACATTAAATCTAACGACAATTTTACATTCTGCATTTTACATTATTTAGAAGGGGGCTATATTGATGGAGTTCATAAATAACGAATTTTCATTCCCGTCAGCCGGCGGCACCTGCGATATTTTCGCCAAAAGCTCCGCTCCTAAGAATATTGAGGAGATAAAAGCCGTTGTGCAGATCGCCCACGGCATGGCGGAGCATATTGATCGGTACGAATATTTTATAAAATATCTCAACACGAGAGGCTGCGCGGTTTTCATCAGCGACCACGCGGGTCACGGGAAATCGGTGAAATCCGAGGCCGATTTGGGCTATTTCGGCGAAAAGGACGGCGATAAAACCCTTGTCGAGGACGTTAAATCTCTGACGGATATAGCCGTAAAGGCTTACCCGGACTTCCCCGTCATACTTTTCGGCCACAGCATGGGGTCTTTTGTGGCCAGAAGCTATGCGGCGAAATACGGAGATTTGCTTCGCGGCGCGGTTTTCTGCGGGACGGCCGGAGCCAACCCCGCCGCCGGCGCGGGGATTGCCGTCGCCAATTTAACCGCCAAATCCAAGGGTTCGCATTACCGCTCGGAATTTATCGACAAACTCGCCTTTGGGGCTTACAATAAAAAATATAAACCCGCCCGCACAAAATTCGACTGGCTCACAAACGACGAAGCGGTTGTTGACGCTTATATCGGCGACCGTTTATGCGGCTTCCTTTTCACCGCCGCCGCTTACAGGGATATGTTCACCCTTTTAAAAGGGGTTTCAGGCAGTGCCTGGTATAAAAAAGTCCCGAAAGAGCTTAATATGTTTCTTGTCGCCGGAAAAGACGACCCCGTGGGCGCTTACGGCAAGGGGGTTACGCAGGTTTATGACAAACTCCGTGC
>WREG01000209.1 GCA_009779455.1 Oscillospiraceae bacterium | reverse complement strand
TTTTGAAAAAATTATTGCCGCTTGTTTTAATTGCAACTTTTGTGTTTTCATTGTCAAGTTGCTCAATAAAAAATGAGCTTGACGACACAGAAACTGAAACTACAGAAAGGCTAACAACATTTGCAGAAACCTCAATAATCTTTACGGAATCTGATTCCTCCGCACCTTTATCCCCTGAAGACGACGGATATACGGAACCGGAGATAAGCCCTGAAATGCAGCAATATATCGATGAATATAACGCAAAAGAACAGGATATTTATTCCCGCGCCGACAATAATACGCCGCCGGATCAGTTGATAACAAAGTCATATCCCGCAAGCGAAATGATTTACCGTTATGGCGCTTATTTCTCCGCAGGAACTTATTCAGGGAATAAACATCCTATAGTTTCAGTTGACGAGCGTTATCCCATAGAATGCCTTAGGGATATGGGAGAGGGAAGTTATTACGCTGTTTACAATATAAAAGAAGGAGGCAGGTTGTTTATGTTCTTTCCTGCCGATGCACATGGTTGTTTCTCTTATAGTTTGTATTTGCGGGCCCCTTTGGATAAATCCCGTTTTGAAAAGCTTAAGCCCGGGGATACCATCGCGTCTGTTATAGATATTGATCCTTCATTTGCAATTGCATTTGAAAAAAAAATTGATTCGTTTTGTAATGTAGCATCTGGAAAAAATTCAAACGCACTTGGCACTTATCATTTTTTTGATGATTCTTTATGGTTTATAGAATATGAAGATCTTAATGATGATGTAGCTACAATCAAGGAATATAAAACAAAAAAAACAAAAATTTTGGGAATCAAACAATTTAATGATAAAAAGATTATGATTGATTGGGAATTTTCATATGAAGGTGAAATATACGCTGACGGCGCTAGCGGTATCTATGATTTTAATATCCTGCCGATTGATTACCCGGAATAAATTTAAAAAGCAGGGGCGGCAATTTTTATATAATATGGGAAGCTTGCGAAAGAACCGTCCCCGTTTATTTAATTTTTGAAAGGTTGTTACAAAAACACACGGGGACGGTTCTCTTGTGCGGATAAAATCGGCACATACTGGCTGAAAATGATGGCGCATATGCTCCTGCCCCGCGTATTTTTCGACAACAGGGGAATGCAGATTTTTCTTGACATTTTAAAATGAAAATTGTATAATAAACAGGCGACAAAAATGACACGCAGGTTGTTCCGTAATTTTTACAGGGACGGCAATTTTTATATAATATGGGAAGCGCACGAAAGAACCGCCCCTGTTTATTCATTTTTTGTCTAAATAAACGGGAACGGCAACAAATCGCCGTTCCCCGTTTGTTTTTTGCATTATCTCCTGAATTTCTTAACCGCGCCCCAGATATTGTCGCACAAAATATCAATATCCCCTTCGGTATTATACCGCGAAAGGCTGATGCGCGCCGCGCAGTCTATCCTCTCCGGCGGGAGGCCGAGGGCGGTCAGGACGTCGCTCCTCTTCCCCTTCTTGCAGGCCGAGCCGGACGAGATATATATGCCGTTTCCGGAAAGGTAGTTGATAAGCGGCTCGGATTTGACGCCCGTTACCGATATGTTTGTGATATAAGGCAGGCCCTCCGGCGGCGAGTTGTTATATATGTCGGGGATGCCCTCCAGCTGCCTCAAAAGCCTGTCGCGCAGCGCCACCGTTTTTTCAAGCTGCATTTCACAGGGAGGTATGCCCGCCGCCGCCCCGCCGAAGCCCGCGATGGCCGGGACAGCCTCCGTGCCGGGGAAAAAGCCTTTTTCATGCCCCCCGCCGAAAAATATGGGGGAAAGCTTCAGGCTTTTCCTTATATAAAGCGCCCCCGCCCCTTTCGGCCCGTGGATTTTATGGGAGCTTACGGTCAAAAGGTCAACGCCTAAGGCCGAGGGCTTGAGCGGCAATTTGCCTAAGGCCTGAACAGCGTCACAGTGTATATATGCGGGTGCGCCCGTGCGCTTGACGACAGATGAAATATATTCGACCGGGTTTATTACACCCGTTTCGTTGTTTACCAGCATCACGCTTATTAAAATTGTCTTGCCGTCTACGGCTTCTTCCAAATGGCCTTTTGCGAAACTCCCGTCCGAACCGTTTTGAAGCCTGATGACCTCAAAACCTTTATTTTCAAGATGCTTTACGGTTTCATTGACACTGGGGTGCTCAATATTGCTTATAATTATCTTATTCCCCCGGTGTTTTAAGGCCTCCGCTGTTCCCAAAATGGCCGCGTTGTTTGCCATGGTCCCGCTCCCTGAAAAATAAAGATCCTCAGAAGAACAGCCCAAGGCTTTCGATACCTGCTCCCGTGCGTTTTGAAGGCAGCCCGCCGCCGCAATGCCTTGGGTATGCACGGAAGACGGGTTCCCGTAATTTATTTCAAGCGCCTTTATTATCGCTTTATACGCGCCGTCGCACACTTTTGTGGTGGCGCTGTTGTCCAAATATATTTCCATTATATATCAACCCGTTATTATGAATTTGTCGGAGGCTTACATGCCCTTTGATATATTATACTACATAATTGAAAATGGTGCAAACCTTATTCCGGTGATCAGAAGTCAGGGTTCGGGAATTAAACGTAAAACGATAACAAAACCCCCGGTTTTGCATATTATAATAAAAATGGTTTGAAAGGGGTTTTTTATTATGGGAACAGGATATTTAACGGTTAAGGTCGGCATGGCGAACGAAGCGGCGCCGATTGAGGGCGCCAATGTGGTCATAAAACAAATGGACGGGCAAACTTTATTTACGCTCAGAACGGACGCTTCGGGCAGGACCGAAACGGTGCCTCTGTACGCGCCGGACAAATCTCTCACGCTAAACCCGGATTATAACACACGGGGACGGTTCTATCATGCGGCTAAAATCGGCAGATATTGGCTAAAATGATGGCGAAACACACGGGGACGGTTCTCTTGCGCGGATAAAATCGGCACATACTGGCTGAAAATGATGGCGCATATGCTCCTTCCCCGCGTGTTTTTCGACAACAGGGGAATGCAAAACACAAGGGGACGGTTCTCCTGTATTGCCTGTTTTAACCTATGTTTTCTGTTTTCTCAAGAGCACATGAGAACCGTCCCTTGTGTTCCTTTTATTGATAAAAACAGTAAATTTATTCATTTTATCAGTCCCTTCTTACAGGTAATTATAGCAACACCCGGGGACAGTCCTCCCGCACGATTCCCGTGTTACACATAAACTGCCATCCCCGTTAATTTTTTCTTGCGACGGCATAGCTTACCCCCGTCAGCCTGTTTATCTGGCGTATTGACAAACCTTTTTCCCTTAACTTTTTTATATATAAATCAATGTTTTTCGGGTCCAGTTTTTGAAATTCCGATTGATTGCCGCAGCCTGTTATTTTTTTAATGATTTTTTGCGCTTCTTTGTCCGGCGGCCGCATGGTCCCCCCTGTTTCAAGGCATGCGTCCCTGTTTTCCGTCTGATGGTATTTTATAAATTCATCTTTGCCGATAATTTCAAGCAGAAATTCGGGGTCGGCAAGATTTGTTTTTTTTATGTCAATATATTCGTTGTAGCTGCTGTATGCATAACCGCCCGGATTTTTGCATAACCCGGCTTTGACGGGGTTTTGATGTATATAGCGCGCCACTGTCAGCAAATACGCGTCATCTTCCACCGGCTCGCTTTTATACCTGTCCTGGAACAGATGCCCCGACCTTTGGTATTTCCAATTATACCAATATACAAAGCTCCCGCCAATCCGCCGGAAAATTATAGGCAAATCTTCTTTCCCGACCTTCAGCAGCAAATGGACATGGTTGCCCATAAGGCA
>WREG01000208.1 GCA_009779455.1 Oscillospiraceae bacterium | reverse complement strand
CCCTCGGCCACGATTATGACCCGTGGATATTGGCCATAGCCCCGACGGCTGACGCCTACGGCGTTGAAATACGCGTCTGCAACGCCTGCCTCAAACTGGATTACCGCGTGGTCGAAAAGCTGTCGCAGGGCGGCGGGGACTGCACTCATGAATGGGAAGCGGCCAATTGCACGGCACCCAAAATGTGCAGATTATGCAATTATATAGAAGGCGCCGCCCTCGGCCATGACGACGGCGATGGCGACGGGTACTGCGATATTTGCGGCGATTCCCTCGGCAGTCACGGAGGTCTCACGCCTTTCCATACCTGCGACTGCTGCGATTTGCATGACCATTCCGACTCGTTTTTCGACAGGATATCTTGCTTCTTCTGCAAATTGATGCAGTTTTTCCGCAATCTGTTTTCGTTCAGCCAAAATGCCCTATAACCTTTAAATCTGCCTTAAAAAGAGCGTACATTGTGTACGCTCTTTTATCTATGTCCCAATCCCCTGTCCTATTCCCTGATTTTAAACACCAGTTTCAAAATCCCCCTCAGCATTTTCGGGCTTCTGAAAACGACCACTTTCATATGTATGACCTCCAAACCGTTATTTTCTGTAAAGTGAGACGCCGCAAAATATAAAAGCTGCCGCCATTATGACGATAAGGTAGCTTGACGGCAGGCAGACCGCCGCGAACATTCCCGCACCGAAAGCGCAGAAGAACAAGCCTCTGCCGTTATTTCCGCCCCGCCTGCCCCACACGATATCTCACCCTCTTGTATCCATATTATACGGATGCCTCCGGAAAAACGTTACAGGTTTTTAATCCGGTTGGTTATTTCCTTTAATTATATGATCTGCCAAGTTAAAATATTTAAACAGGCTCTTATATAGCGGCCAAAACAAAAAGACCGTTTTCGCCGCCGCGATTTAATTTCCGAACAAGTCTAATATTGCTTTTTCTCATTTCCCTCACAATTTCTCCTTATCAGAATATAATTGTCATGCCTTGCCTTTGAAATTTCGCCGTTTTCCACGGCTTCAATTATCAAACAGCCGTTTTCGGCGGTATGGGAGCAATCGGGGAACCTGCATTTTCCAATGCGCTTTAAAAATTCGGGGAAGCAGAACTGCAAATTTTCTTTCAGGATATAAAACGATTTGTCGAAATCAAAGGACGAAAAGCCCGGCGTGTCAATGATGTACCCGCCCGCCAGCTTGAAAAGCTCCGCGTGCCTTGTGGTGTGCCTCCCGCGCCCCAGCTTGCCGCTTATTTCCCCGACGGGAAGCTCTAAATTGCCGTCTATGCAGTTCAAAAGCGAGGTCTTCCCTACCCCGGAATTGCCCGTCAGGGCGCAGGTCTTGCCTTTTATTAAAGCTTTCAGTTCCTCGACGCCTTCATATGTTACGGCTGACGCGGGGAAAGACGCTATCCCGGCTTTTTTATAGATATCCACAAGCCCCCCTGCGGGTTCAAGGTCGTTTTTTGAAAAAATTACGGCCGGCTCAATATCTTTATCTATAGCCATAGCCGTCATTTTGTCGATATTAAGCATATTTGGACGCGGCTCCGCAGTGGAGGCGATTATTATCAGCCTGTCGATGTTTGCGGCAGCGGGCCGGGGCAGCAGATTCCGCCTTTCAAGGATTTTGGTCACCGCGCCTTTCCCGTCGGCCCCGATTTCGGCAATAACCCTGTCCCCCGCCACGGGCGTCAGCTTTTCTTTCCTGAATATGCCCCGCGCCCTGCATTCAAAAACCCCGTCGGCGGTTTCCACATAATAGAAGCCGCCGATGCCCTTTATTATTATTCCGCTTTGCTCCATAATCATAATACATAATTCATAATTCATAATTATTTTAGTCAACCTCAGTAATTATGAATTTTTAATTATGAATTATGCATTAACCTCCTGTTTTCCTCGGCGGTATATCTCCATCGGTCGTCGGGGGCGGTTTTGTCGTCGTGGGGGCGGGCGGGGCGGTGGTGGCATTCGCGGCGGCCGCTCTGCTCACTGTGAGAGTTATCTCGGTGTCAAAAGCGTATTTTTTGCCCGCGCCGGCGGCCGGGGACTGAGACATAACTATTCCGGGTTCCAGATTATTTGTCGCCTGCGTCACGATTTTATAGTTTTTGAACCCCGCCTCTTCAAGAAGCTTTACCGCGTCATAGGAATATTCGCCGTCAACCTTCGGTATGGCCTTTGTTACGGTAAAAGCATGATATTTAGGCGAAGAGCAATCCGGAGGGGAGACGTTAAAGTTTATGGTCCCTTCGCAGTAGAGCGCTTTATCGAGATAAACTTTATAAACCCTGTTCTCGCCTGTGGGCGAACCGGAGCCGATAAAGGTAATGGTTATATTTCCCCCGTCCAAATCCACGTCCATCGGAGCTATCGCTTCGTTGCTAACGCTTGCGGTCAGGTTCGCCTTTTCGCCGGATACGCTCGGGAGCTTTATCTCGACGCCGACAGGGACGTTAGACGGGATGCCGTCCCCTATCACAAGGTTCACCTTCGCCCCCGGCGCTACGGAGCTGTCCTTGGCGGGCGTTTGGCTCAGCACTATATCTTTGTTTTGGATGGAGCTTGACGCTTTTGTTATTTCCCCCGCTTCAAGCCCCAGATATTGAAGCTTCTGTTTCGCTATTTCCACGGTGGAACCCGTAAGGTCGGGTACAGAGACGTTTCCGCTGCTCGTTTCCGCTTCCGCCGTACCGGTGGTTTGCGCGTCCGTGCTCTTTGTGACGTAATAAATCGTGATGGTTGACGCTATTTCCGCTACGCCGCTGTCAGGGTCCGTCCTTATGACGGCGCCTTCGTCCAAAATATGGTTGTATTCAGGCTTTTCCGCCGTTTCAAAGCCCAAAGCCCTCAACTGCGTGCGTACCTGATTTAGCTGAAGCCCCACAAGGCCCCCGGGGATGGGGATCGATTCCCTTGCCATCGCGACGGTAAGCTTGATGGTTTTGTCGGATTTTATCCTTGTGTTGGCGGCTTCCGACTGTTTGAACACTATGCCGCTTTCATAATCGGAACTGTAAGCCGATTCCATTTCAAACTTAAAATCATTGCCGTATCTTCTGACAACCTCATCATACTGCATATTTATAAAAGACGGGACCGGAACTTCAACAGTGCTGAATATATTTTTATATACCGTCATTACCAAAACTGCGGTTATGTCGATAATCCCCACAAGCACCGCGCTTAAAATCGGCAGGGTGTAACTGCGCTTTTTCCGCCTTTTCTCTTTTTTTATCTCTTTATAACCATTTTCTTCATCCGGTTTTTTCCCGGCCGGCCTTTCATCACGGTTATCAAACAAATCTGCCACGCTTGTGCTTATGGGGTATATAAATTTGACCTGTGGGTTGCGCTTGAACTCGTCAAGGTCAAGGAGCATTTCGGCGGCCGACTGATAGCGGTCGGCTACATTTTTCTGCATAGCGCGCATGGTTATCTGCTCAAAACCTACGGGGACAATGCGGTTTATTTCACGGGGGGGCTTAGGTTCCGACTGAACCTGCATAATGGCGACGGAAACGGCGCTGTCAGCCTGGAACGGCAGCTGGCCGGTGAGCATTTCGTAAAGAACGACGCCGACAGAATAAATATCGGCTTTATCATAGGTCAGTTCACCTCTCGCCTGCTCCGGGCTGATATAGTGTACGGAGCCTATGGCTCCGTTTTCCGCAAGCGTGCGCGTTTCGCCCCGGCTGAAGCGGGCTATGCCGAAATCCGTGACTTTAATGGTCCCGTTTTGGAGGAGCATTATATTTTGGGGCTTGATGTCCCTGTGAACAATGCCTTTATCGTGGGCATGCT
>WREG01000207.1 GCA_009779455.1 Oscillospiraceae bacterium | reverse complement strand
GCCTTTTGCCCCGCCTCGTCGCTGTCGTAGGCTATTACGGCCTCGCCCCTCATTCTCTTTATAATACGCGCCTGCTCCGCCGTCAGCGCGGTGCCGAGCGTCGCAACAGCGTTGGTTATGCCGTTTTGGTGGAGGCTTATTACATCCATATACCCTTCCGTAAGTAAAAGGAACCCGTCCTTTGCCGCTTTAGCGAAATTCAGCCCGAACAGGTTGTAACTCTTGGAGAACGCCGCCGTTTCGGGTGAGTTGAGGTATTTGGGCATACTGTCGTCCATAACCCGCCCGCCGAAAGCGGTCACAGTGCCTTTGGTGTCGATTATGGGGAACATCACCCTGTTGCGGAAGAAGTCATAAGCGCCGCCGTTCCTTGCGTTCCGCGCCAATCCCGCCTGAAGAAGCTCGTCTTTTGAAAACCCGGCGCTTGCCATATGTTTTATAAGGCCGTCCCATTCGTCAGGGGCGAAGCCCAAGCCGAAACGGGTGATGATATCGCCGTCGAGCGAACGGCCGCGCAAATAATCGAGAGCCTGCCTCCCTTTCTCCGAATACAGCGCACGGTGGTAAAATTTGGCCGCTTCCCTGTTTGCCTCCAAAAGCCTGCGCCGTAAAATATTAACCGTATCGTCGTACCCGTCGGAGGGCACATTCAGGCCTGATTTTTCCGCAAGGAAGCGCACGGCGTCCTGATAGTCAAGGTTCTCAATGGTTCTGACAAAAGTTATGACATCGCCGCCCGCGCCGCAGCCGAAGCAATAATATGATTGGGTGTCAGAGTAAACGGTAAAGGAAGGCGTTTTTTCGGAATGGAAAGGGCAAAGCCCGACCGAAGTCCTCCCGTTATGCTTTAATCTGACATAAGAGGAAATGCTTTGCTCAATATCGTTGCGCGAACGCAAATTTTCGAGAAAATCATCTGAAAAACGCACTTTTACTCCTGGTTAATTGAGAATTGAGAGTTGAGGGAAATGTCGCGGGGCAATTATATCTATATTTAAGTTTTATGTCGCAAAATATAAAATGATATAATTTTAAACTTTAAATTTTATTGTTTTTATAATTTAATCGGGCGGTAAATTAAAAATTAGATTACATCTAACTGCCCGACATCAATTCTCAACTCTCAATTCTCAACTCTTACCAAAAAGATGGGACAAACAGCCTCTCATACGTCCCCGTCGCGAACCTGTCCGACATACCGGAAATATAGTCCGCGGCAGCCCTTTCGCGGCCTTCTTTTCCGGCTATTTTTCTGTACAGCTCGGGCATTCCCTCCGTGTTTTCCGAATAATAGCGGTAAAGGCTCTTTACAAGCTCAACGGCTTTGCCTTCCTCCCCCTTGCATACAGGGTCTATATAGACCGTTTTAAACATGAGGGAATGAAGCTCTTCAAAGGCTTCGGCGGCTTCCGCGCCCAAACGGATATCATCGCCGCTTTCATTAATCGCCGAGATAACAAGGGTGTTGATGCTTTCTGATTTTGTTTTGCCCAAAACGCCCCTTATGTTTTTCGGGATGTCGCCGACGGACATAACGCCCGCCCTTATGGCGTCGTCGATGTCATGGTTAACGTAAGCTACCCTGTCCGACAGGCTGACGACGCGGCCTTCCAAAGTTTCCGCCGGTTTTGTGGCGGAGGTGTGGCAAAATATGCCGTCGCGGACTTCATATGTAAGGTTCAGCCCGGCTCCGTCCTTTTCAAGCGTATCCACTACGCGAACCCCCTGCCCGTAATGGGTGAAGCCGCCCTTTAATTCGCCGTCCAGCGCCCTTTCCCCCGCGTGGCCGAAAGGGGTATGCCCCAAGTCGTGCCCGAGGGCAATGGCTTCCGTCAAATCCTCGTTGAGCCGCAGGCCCCGCGCAATTGTCCGCGCTATCTGCGATACCTCAAGGGTATGGGTCAGCCTTGTGCGGTAATGGGCGCTTTCCGGGGACAAAAACACCTGCGTTTTATCCTTTAAACGGCGAAAAGCGTTGGAATGGATTATCCTGTCCCTGTCCCGCTGGTAAGCCGTGCGGACGGGGCATTCGTCTTCAGCCAAAGCCCGCCCTTTTGTATCCTCGCAGCAAGCGGCATAAGGCGAAAGCGAGCTCCTCTCAAATTCAAGTATCCTGCCCCTTATATTCTCACCCATAAAATCCCTAACCCCTAATCCCTAGACCCTACATAATTATATACGCAAAAAAATAAGAAATCCCTTTATTTTTTACAAGAAAATTATAGTATAGAGGCGTATTTTTCCGAAATAGCGGATATTTCCGCTTTCGCGCCCATTATATCCGCGATTTCCGCATCAAAACGGCTCATATTATCGAACGGAAATAAAACCCCAATACGTATATTCTCCGCATATTCGGTGTTTTCGACCTTCCCGGAAAGGCTTTCCAAGAGGGTCAGGGCTTTTTTGTAGACATTGTAAGGGCATTTGAATTCAAACATTACGCATTTTGTCATTTTTACGGTTCCCGCTTTTTGAACCGCCATTCTCGCGGTATTTGAATAGGCTTTAACGAGGCCGCCCGTGCCCAAAAGCGTCCCGCCGAAATACCGTGCCACGACAACAGCGCAGTCATACAGCCCTTCTTTTTCCAATATGTCCAAAACCGGCGCGCCTGCGGTACCCGAAGGCTCCCCCGCGTCCGAAAAGCGGCGGATGTTGTCTTTTTTGAGGGAATAGGCGTAAACGTTGTGGGAAGCGTCCAAATGTTTCGTTTTAACCGAATTTATAAAATCAACAGCCTGCCCTTCGCTTGCAGCAGGGCTTGCGTAACCCCAAAAGCGCGAGCGCTTTATTTCATATTCGGCAAGCCCGACGGACGCTAGGGTTAAATAATCGCTCACGTTTTTTCCTCCTCAGCAGGGGACGCCGTTTCGGCGTCCCGAAATACAGATAAAATCCTGTTGCAGACGGGACGCCGAAACGGCGTCCCCTACTTTGTAAAAATCACATCCCGAAGGGGAGGACCGACGCGCACAACATATAGACGCGTTGTACCCACCCGGCAATAGATGTAAAACCAACTTGAGGGCAGGCTCAAAGCCCGCCCCCATATATTGGTATGAGATTTTTATTGGTTTGCCATATTGAAGCGCTTGTTAAACCTGTCAACGCGGCCGCCGGTATCGACGAGCTTCTGCTTGCCCGTAAAATACGGATGGCATTTCGAGCATATGTCAACGCGCATATTCTGTTTCGTAGACGCCGTGCTTATTGTCTCGCCGCAGGCGCACCTTACCTCCGTGGGCTGATAATTCGGGTGTATCCCGTCCTTCATATTGTCTCACTCCTTTAACTGAAGGATATCATAACACATACAAAACAAAAAATCAAGTGTTTTTTCGCTTTTTTACGCGTTTTTTATGCGTCAAACGCATGAATGAACATATTATTAATAAAAAGAAGAAGCCTTGTAGGGGCTTTCTGAAATTTATAAAATATTAATTTTTTTATTTTTATATTGCCATTATCAGCATAATTGTGGTATAATTGTTTATGGTGGGATGAATTTTCAACGTCCCGCAAAAATAATGTTTTTATAAGGCCGTTTTCTTATTTAAGGAGGTAATTTTATGTGGTACGCTATCGCTTTTGGTGCAATTATTATCATTTTGGCCGGTTGGGCCGTTTCGGCTTATAACGGGTTCATCAAAAGGCGGAATGTGGTCGAGGAATCATTTTCGACAATGGACGTTTATATGAAAAAGCGTTTTGACCTGATCCCCAACGTCGTCGAAACCGTAAAGGGCTCCGCAAAGCACGAACAGGAGACTTTGGAAAAGGTCATGGCGGCAAGGAACGCCATAACGTCCTCCGGCAGCGCGGG
>WREG01000206.1 GCA_009779455.1 Oscillospiraceae bacterium | reverse complement strand
GGCGGCCTTCAAGGACACGAAATGGTTTAAAAGCTATCCGGGCGACTTTGTATACGCCGGTACAGGAAGGGGCTACCTTATAGGCTACATAGGCGAGGACAAGGATGTTATTATACCGTCGAGCGTTGAAAAAATAAGCGCTGAAGCGTTTTTGGGGAATCAGGCAATGGAATCCGTGGCTATCCCCCCGGGCGTGACCGATATCGGGACTTACGCGTTTTTCAACTGTGAGAACCTTGAAAAGGTTGTTTACGGCGGAAACCTTTCCTCCGTCGGCCGCGACGCTTTCCGTTTTACTAAATGGCTTGACGAATATCCGGGGGATTATGTCTGCCTGGGGAGATATTTGATAAAATACAAAGGCGTAAATGAAAGGGTTCTCATCCCCAACGTTATTTACGGTATAGGCGATTACTGCTTTGAGGACGCTAATAAGGTGCTGTATGTCCGCGTTCCCGTTTCCGTCACCAATATCGGCGAAAACCCGTTTTACCTTTTTGACGACGACATTAACAAAAAGTACGCAGAGCTTTTTGTTTACAAAGATTCCTACGCGGCGAAATATTACGCAAAAAACTCGAAGGTTCTAATAAAAGGCTACCTTAACGTACCCGGCGATATGGACGGCGACGGCAAGGTCACGGCGGCTGACGCTCGCCTTATCCTTCGGTACATAGCCAAAATGGGTACGCCTTCCGACGCTGAAATAATAGTGGGCGACGTCAACGGCGACAACTACTTGAACACCGCCGACGCGAGGCTTATTCTGAGGCTCGTCGCAAAACTCGAAAGCTTTGACGCCGAAAGCCTTCTTACGAAACCCTCAACGCCGTTTGAGGTATTGCTCGCCTATAATGCCGCTGTTCAAAAGGCTGCCCTTAAGCAAATGGGCTATACCAAGACGGTATTCAACAAATTGGACAACTGGGACGTTGACCCGACGCTGGCGGCGCTTACCTCCGTAAAAGCGACTTTCTCAAAAGGCCTTGTCAGCGAGAAAAGGGCGGAGTCCAAGGTGTACGACCCGGATTCAAAGGCCGCTATAGATAATCTGACTTTCGGCTCTATGGTTAATGACAACATGATAAAAAGCGCGAAATGCGAAATCAAAAACGGCCTGTATAATATTTCCATAACCTTAAAGGACGAAGAGAACAAAGATGGGATTAAGTCCGATACCGGAAGGATGTTCCCCGTCATGGACAGGGAGCAGGTTAATGATCTCGTTAAAGACAAACCGTGGATGAAAGTTGATATGTCTATACTGAAAAAAGACGAAACGGCTGAACCGACGACAGACGAAACGGCTGAGCCGGCAGAGGACGCGGATGAATTTGACGGTTATCTGCCTGAATTTACTTACATATTGACGTATAAAGACTGCACGGCCACAGCTACGGTCAGTATGGACGGGTTCTCCCCGAAGGACATAACCCTTGCAATGACGCAGCATTTCCGTTTTGGGGGGCAAATATTCCTCTCGTATGTTGATGAAGGCAACTTTGACAGGAAAGACACCATAAAGTACACCGATTTCAAACTTTATCCGGACGGATTCTTTGATGTTCCCGAAGAGGAAGAATAAACAGCAATTTAAAAATTTCCCCGCCGGTAAATAAAGCCGGCGGGATTTTTAAAGAAAAGGACTGCAATAAAAATATGCCCTATTTATATGAAACCCATTGCCATACAAAAGAAACAAGCCCCTGCGCGAAGGTGGGGGCGGCTGAAGCCGTCGGGCTTTACAGCGGGGCGGGATATTCGGGGATTGTTATAACGGATCATTTTACGGACCATACCGTAAATAAAGACAATAAAACAAACTGGAAAAACGGCGTGAGTTCATGGTTGCAGGGTTACCGCAACGCGGCGGGAGCGGCCCCTCCCGGGTTTGACGTTATTTTAGGTTTGGAGATACGCTTTCCTGTTAATTCCAACGATTACCTTGTCTATGGGGTTACGGAGGAGCTTTTATATAATAACGAATATTTGTATAATATGACTTTAGAGAATTTTATGGATTTCGCGGACGGGAATTCCCTGATTGTTGTCCAGGCTCATCCTTTCAGGGACGAAATGGTTATAAAACGACCCAATACCGCCCACGGCATTGAGATATATAACGGCAACCCCCGCCACGACGCCAGAAATAACCTCGCCGCCCTTTGGGCTGAGAAATTTTCGTTTAAAATAAAAACCTCCGGCTCCGATTTTCACCAGATCGAGGATCTTGCCCGGGGAGGCATGTATTTTCACGAAAAAATCGATAATAATTATAAATTGGCTAACGCCTTGAAAGAGGGGGAATACTCTTTTAAAATAACATAAAAATTATTCAATCATCTCAAAAAGAGGTTTTAATTCTTCTTCAAGAACAAACGGCGGATAATTCCTTACGGTAAAATCCGCTTTTTCAGTATAAAAACCGCTGTCCCGCTGGGCGTTCATCCTTTGCAAAGCCCGTTCTTTTGATATCCCGTCGCGGGATGTGATTCTTTCAAGCCGTATTTTCTCCGGGGCGATAACGGCGGCGGTATAATCGCATTTTTTATGCGCTTCGCTTTCAAACAGCGCCGCCGCGTCGATAATGACGGCTTTCGCGCCGTTTTTCAAAAAATTTTCCGCGTCGTCAAAAGAGATTTTTATTATGGCCGGATGCGTCACAGCGCCCAGTTTCGCGGTATTTTCGGGGGAAGAAAAAGCGGTTTCGGCAAGCCGGATTCTGTCAAGCTCCCCTCCGGGCGCAATAATGCCTCCGCCAAAAACGGAAGCAAGCTCCGCCAGAACGGGAGAGCCTTTTTTTACCACCTCGCGGGCTATTTTATCGCAGTCCACAACAGGGATTCCCGCTGTTTTCGTTAAATAAGCCCCGACTGTACTCTTTCCCGATCCGCTAGGGCCGGTCAGCCCTATTATTTTTCCATGCATAATCAGCAATCCCGTAGAGGCGGCCTTGTGTCCGCCCTAAATTTAGATATATTTGTTATTGCGGGAAGACAACACAAGAGCCGCACATGCAAGCGGTAATTATAAATATCCCCCGCCGTTAACGGCTAATACCTGCCCCGTAATATAATCCGCGGACGGGGAGGCTAAAAATTTTACGGCTTCCGCCACGTCGCGCGGGGTTCCAAACCTGCCTGCCGGAATGCCGTTTTCGATTCCCGCCATATCCGTTTCATCCAAATATGAAAGCATGCCCGTTTTTACGGCCCCGGGGGCCACACAGTTTACGGAAATGCCCGACGGGGCGGTTTCAAGGGCGAGGGCTTTGGTGAGACCGATAAGCCCGGCTTTTGCGGCTGAATAATGCGCTTCACAGGAACCGCCGCTTTGGCCGAAAACG
This sequence comes from Oscillospiraceae bacterium, assembly GCA_009779455.1. Classification (GTDB taxonomy): domain Bacteria; phylum Bacillota; class Clostridia; order Oscillospirales; family Acutalibacteraceae; genus WREG01. The sequence continues at coordinate 493 of WREG01000206.1, read as the reverse complement.
GACGAAACATTGATGATCTTGCCGCGTTTGGCCTTTATCATATCCGGCAGGGCGGCGCGGCAGCAATAAAACGCCCCCGTTAAATTGACATCAAGCATATTTTTGAAATCATCGTCGGTTATATCCTGAAAAAGCTTTTTTTGCGCGACCCCTGCGTTGTTTACCAATAAAGAAACAGGACCGAGGCGGTTTTTCACATCAAGGAACATCCTGGCCACTTCACATGAATCCCTTATGTCGCATTTTACCGCGATAACGCTGTAATTCAAAAATTCAAGCTCCGCGAGAAGCCGCAGAGCCTCATTTTCAGATTTATTATAATTTATAGCAGCGGCGTACCCGTCGGCGCATAAAACACGGACAATCTCAGAGCCTATCCCGCCCGCCCCGCCTGTTATTAACGCAGTTTTCATACTTAATAAATGTTTGGCTCTTTCTAATTTTCCAATTCGTTTGCAAGTTTTGCCATCTCGGATTCATCAACACTGGCGCC
>WREG01000205.1 GCA_009779455.1 Oscillospiraceae bacterium | reverse complement strand
TGACGGGGGGCTTTGCGTCATCGACTTCGCGGACGCAGTGCTCGCCCCTGTAATTTATGAACACGCCCTCGTGGCTTTTGCTTTTGAGTTCGACCCGGCACTGCTGAGGGGGTATTTCGCTGATTATACGCCCGACGGGTTTGTTGAGATGTGTTTCAACGGGTTGCTGATACACGACTTCGGCGGCGATATTGTCAGGGACTGCGTTGGCAAGCCGGAAGAGTTTAATAATTTGGATGATTTAAGGAAAAAATTAAATAAAAAAAATGGGAAAGGTATTTAATCAATGAAAGAAATAAACGTAACGGTAATAGGCTCCGGCAGCACATACTGCCCGGAATTGATAGACGGCTTTATCAAAGCCGCCGGCCGCCTGAAAATCAAAATGCTGAAACTGATGGACATCGACGAACGGAAACGCACGATCGTCGGCGATTTGTGCGTCAGGATGCTTAAAAACGCGGGGATGGGCTGCGATGTGCTTATGACGGACGACCTTGACGAGGCTTTGGCGGGCGCGGACTTTATAGTCACGCAGATACGCGTCGGCAAGCTTCCGTGCAGGCATTTGGACGAGACGATACCGCTCAAATACGGCTTCATAGGGCAGGAGACCACGGGCATGGGCGGCTTTTTCAAGGCCTTGCGGACTATACCCGTGATGAAGGACATAGCCGAAAAAATCGAAAAAAACTGCCCCGACGCGTGGCTTGTCAACTTCACGAACCCGTCGGGCATCATAACGGAATTTTTCGACAACTACACAAATGTCAAGTGCATGGGGCTTTGCAACATCCCCGTTATCATGGTTGACGAGATAAAAGAGGCGGCGGGCGCGGACGCGGAAGTCGAATATGTGGGCCTCAACCACCTCAGCTTTGTAACCTCCGTCAAAAAAGACGGCGCGGAGCTGCTCGACAGGCTCCTCGACGAGGGTTTTATGCCCGAGGTCATGAAAAACATAAAAAACGACGGCTTCGCGCCCGAGCTTATAAAGGCCGTGCGGGGATTGCCGTCGTCCTACCTCCAATATTTTTACGGCAGGGCCGCGAAGCTTGAATACCTGCTTGACGCGGAGCAGAGCAGGGCGGAGGTCTGCATGGAGATAGAGGAGGAGCTTCTGAAAGAGTACGCGGACGAGAATTTAAAGGGTAAACCGCCCCTGCTGGAGCTTCGCGGCGGGTATAAATACTCCCTCGCCGCCGTTTCGCTTATAGATTCCATAGCAAACGACAAAAGGGACGTTCATGTGGTGAACATCCCGAATAACGGCGCTTTGCCATTTATGGACAATGATGATGTGGTCGAAATAGCGGCAATAATCGGCAAAGACGGCGCGGAACCCATAAAATTGCCCGGATTCAAGAACCCCCACGTCGAGGGCATAATGAAAATAGTCAAGGCTTACGAAAAACTGGCCGTAAAAGCGGGCCTTTGCGGCGACGACCGCGCGGCTTACAACGCCATGACCCTCCACCCGCTTATCGGCGATTTTGAGAACGCTAAAAAATGCTATGAGGAGATGAAAGAGGCGCATAAGGCGTTTTTGCCGCAGTTTAAATTTGAAAAATAATTCAATTTGCCATTGCAAAAAGAGTGCCTATGATATATAATGTCATAGGCATTAAATCACAGCAAAAATTTGAAAGGGAGAATCCAATGAAAATCAAACTGAAAATTTTAACTAAGGCGACAGCGGCCCTGCTGTGCGCCTGCCTGGTTTTGGGTACGGGGAACACTATGCTCATCGCGTCTGCGGAACCCGACCCCCCTGTGGTCGAAAGCGTAAGCCCTTCCGGCACGGGAGCGCCAGTCAACGGCGATATCGTCATCACCTTCAGCAAAACGATGAATCCGGCCGTACCGGGTTATGTTTGCTTAAACGACGGTACATATGGCTCCCCGCTTCCATGGGATTTAGGCGCATGGTCGGTGAATGATACCGTATTCACAATCCCGTATATTGAGCTTGACCACGAAACGGAATATACGGTTGCCATATCCGATTTCGCGGACGCGGGCGGCACTCCGATGGAAATAAACGCCGACAACACATTCACGACCAGGGCCGAAGGCCCTAAATACGCCGTCACCTTCGAAAACGGGGATTTTTACGGCCACACTACCGCCAGTTTTGAAGCGGGCGCGAGAGTTTATATCAGGGCGCTTGACTACCCGGGCAAGAGGTTTTCAAATTGGACGGCCTCGGTTCCCGTGAATTTTGAAAACCCCACCGAAAGGCTTACATCTTTTATCATGCCCGCCGGCCAGGTCAAGATAACGGCAAATTTAATAATGGATTTGGACATTGTGAACGTGGCGGGGCAAAGCGTCGCCTTTAACGGATACGGGGCAATCAGTATTGGGGGCTATCCGTACCCGCTCATAAATATCAGCGCGAATGTGCCGAACGGTAAAGCGGAAATCGGCGCGGCTGACATCGCCCTTCCGAACCCGGCCGTTTTGCTTTTTGCGTTTGACGAAAAAAGCAAGCTGACGGGCTTTGACTTTGCCGGGTTCGATACCGAGGCGGTCGCGTTTGTAGCGGAGCATATGGTTGAACAGCTTGCCGGAATTGGAATTGATTTTGACAACACGAAAAAAGTGCCGCTTAAAGAGGGCGGGGCGGCGAAATTATATTTGATTACAGTGAATCCTGACAAAAAGGTCGATCAGGAAATTTATGAGCTCACCATATACCGCGACGGGGTTGCCCCGGCGATCACAACAAATTCACTGCCGGACGGCACGGTGGGCGCGGCATACAGCCAGGCCCTTCAAGCTAACGGCACCACGCCCATTACATGGAAAGTCAGCAGCGGCAGTTTGCCGGGCGGCCTGAAGCTTTCCTCGTCAGGCGTTATTTCAGGCAAGCCGACAAAGAGCGGCACATATAAATTTTCTATTGAGGCTAAAAATCCCGTCGCGATTACGACATTGCAGTTTACCATTGCCGTCAGCCCCAAACCGGCCGCCCCGGCCATCAAACACATAGATAACGTCAACAAAGTGGTGGGCTACAAGGCTTTCTCCGTCCCGATAAGCGTGACCGGCAGCCCCGCGCCCGCCGTAACAATACAAGGCGGGAACCCGACAATTTCGGCTAAAATTTCGTGGGATTCGGCGGCTAAAGCCGTGAAAATCGCGGCGGGCCTGCCCGAAGGCAGCTATACCGTCCATTTGAATGCCGCAAACAGCGAGGGCAGCGCTTCAGCCTCTTTCTCCATCATGATTGACCAGCAACCCGCACCGGAGTGCAAGCACCCCGGCGCCCCTGTCTTTTGCGGGGATTACCCCGAATGCACATGGTCTGACCATGACCACGGAGGAATGGGTAAATATCACCATATATGCGCGGACTGCGGAAGGAACGCCGAAAACTGCACAGACAAAAATTCCGACGGGAAATGCGACATATGCAAAGCAGTTATAACCGAACCTAAAACAGAGCCTAAGACAGAACCCAAAACTGAGCCGAAAACCGAGCCGGACGGAGATATTAAGAGCGATGATTACGAAATAGAAAACGGCATTATAACAAAGGTCGGGCCGGGTACGGATGTCGAAAGCTTTTTGAAAAAAATCGAACCGGAAACCGGGGTTGAAGTGTTTGACAAAGACGGCAATAATATAACAAACGACAAATCAGCCCCCATAACGACAGGCACGGTGATAAAATCCGGGGGCAAGGAATATACCGTGATAATAAATGGCGACGCCAACGGCGACGGGGAGATAGATGCCGCCGACGCCAGGGCTGTCCTCCGCCATGTGGCGAAACTCAGCGAATTGGAAGGCGTTTTCTTCGACGCCGCGGATTTTGACGGCGAAGAAGAATTGTCAGCCGCGTGCGC
>WREG01000204.1 GCA_009779455.1 Oscillospiraceae bacterium | reverse complement strand
TTGATACCGTGTGCAGAAGTATTATCGCCCCCGGATGCAGGCGCGACGTTACTTTTTCATAAGCGTACCCGGCACCTTTTTGCTTTGTCGTGTCCCAGTCGACATATGCCACGGACCAAAAAAAGCTTTTATATCCCAGGCTTTGCACAAGCTCCAGGGAAGATTCGGTATACTCGCCTTTCGGGTTTCTGAAATAAGGGGCGGAATAACCGAAATGCTCCCTTAGATAATCGTCAAAGAATTTTATTTCATCAACCATCTTCGTCCTTGATATTTCAGCGAAAGACGGGTGGCCGACCGTGTGGTTGCCCACAATATGCCCTTCGTTTATCTCCCTTGCGATTATTTCGGGGCTGGATTTTAAATCGTGCAGCGTGCAAAAGAAAGCGGCGGGGACATTTTTCTCTTTCAAAATGTCGAGAAGCTTCTCCGTATACCCGTTTTCATAACCGCAGTCAAACGTAAGGTAAAGTACCTTCTCTTCCGTTTTATTATCATAGGTTACCGCGAAATATCCGCGGCTGTCAAAAAAATCCTGGCTTCCAACCGATATTTCATGCGGTTTTTCATTAACCGAGACGCCAAAGCTGTGATCAATTTTAGCTGTGGGCAAATTGTACGTATTTTCCGCGTTAAAACTGCTGAAATCCGCTTTAGGCAAAGGCTCCAGACCGGTATAGGTAGAGCCTGCGCCGGTTCTTTCACCGTATTCTATTTCCCGGCGCGGGGGCGGCGGGATTTTTTTCGCATTGCCGTTGTTCGCGCTTGCGTTTTTAGTCCCGCCGTTATCCGCAGGTTCTTCAACACTGACGTTTTCATGGTTTGAAGACAGTATATCAGGCACAATCTGCGTAGTTATGCCCGGGCTATCCGCATTTTTGCCGGCGTTCGTTCCGCAGCCCGGCAGCGCAAGCAGCGCAAGCGCCAAAATAATTGATTTTTTCATATTTGATTTTCCGTAACCCGTATAAAAACCGGTTCTTACCCCATAATTCCCTGTACGCCGTCTATAATGCTTTCGACCGTTTTTACAGCCTTATCCGCCGCTTTTCTGACCTTTCTTTTGTTGACCATGCTATGATGCGAGCGCTTTGACACCGCCGTACCGATAACAGCTGCCGCCCCGCCTATGGCAAGCGCGGTTCCCAAACCTTTCATCGTCTTGTTTGACATTGTTTTATTCATCATTGATAACTCTCCTTCACAATGAACTCATAAAATTCATCGAATTCTGTGAATTCTTTTTTTGTTATTGTTATTATCTTCAAAAAGCAGGGAATTATTTCGGGAAAATAATGTTAAATTATCAACAAACAAAAAAAGACTTGAAATTTTCATAATTAATGGTTAAAATATAATAAATGTAAAATTTATTACATTTTAATTTTTGCATTTTACATTTTTAAAGGATGGATACAATGAGATATACGGGTATAAAATGCGCGGCTTGCGGCAGCGAATTTATTGAAAATGACGATATAGTGGTGTGTCCACGCTGCGGCACGCCCGAACATAGGGGCTGTTACGCCGAAAACGATGGGTGCGCTAATGAAAGCAGGCATGAAGAAGGCTATTTCTGGCAATTTCCGTCGCTTACAACGGAAGAAAATAAAAGTGCCGCACCCGCTGATGCATCGGATCACGGGCATACAAAATATACGCGGGAGGGTGACATTCCCGGCGCGAATCCCGTTTTTAACGGCGGGGAAAGAGCTGAAGCGTATCTAAACATGCAGCGGGAACGGATAAACCATTATAAAAATATTTACAGCGGGGTTTTTATCGGCGAACCGCCCGCAGGAGGCGTACCCGCTTTTGAAGCCGCTGTTTATGTGGGCGACAACGCCGAAAAATATATCGGCAAATTTATCGGTATGGAAAACGGCGGGCGCAGGCTCAGCTTCAACGCGGCCGCGCTGTTCGGGCCTTTGTGGTTCATATACCGCAAGCTTTACAGGTCGGCTTTGATACTTATGCTAATTTTATTCGGGATATCCTTCGGCGCAAACATTATGAACACCGCCCTCGCGGCCAAATATCCTGAAATCGGCGTTTATAATGAAGCCATGATTGATTTAACGGAACGTTTCAGCAACAGGCAAATTACCAACGAACAATTCGCTGCGGAATATTTTAACGCTGAAATGCCATCGCCCCTTAAATGGAGCATGATTTTCCGCTATTCCCTTCAGGCTTACGCTATTATAATGGCGTCATTTTTCGCGAATCATATTTACAAAAAGAAAATAATAAACGATATCGGCAAAGTGAAAATAAACGCGGGCGATTCTGAGCATTACCATTTGATTTTATCAAAAGTCGGCGGCGCGTCCAAGCGGTCATTGTTTCTTTTTGCCGGCATGTATATAGCAATTAACTTTATATTTTATTTTATATAAATGCGCCTGTTTTTATATTTGGCGTGTTTCGGAAAGGTTGTCATAAACATGAAAAAAATCACAAAAGCCGTTATCCCCGCGGCGGGGCTGGGTACAAGGGTGCTTCCCGCTTCAAAGGCGGTGCCGAAGGAAATGCTTAACATCGTCGATAAACCCGCCATTCAGTATTTAGTGGAGGAAGCCGCGGCTTCGGGCATCACGGACATACTCATAATAACAAACAGGGGCAAGGGGATAATAGAGGATCATTTTGATTACGCCTTTGAGCTGGAAACGGGCCTTAAAGGAAAAGCCGGCAAAGAAAAATATTATGAGGCGGTGCGTTCCGTCGCCGACCTCGCGAATATTTATTATATCAGGCAAAAGGAAACAAAAGGTCTGGGGCACGCTATTTTGGCGGCTGAGGCCTTTATGGCGGGCGAACCCTTCGCGGTTTTATACGGGGACGACATCATCATATCCGAAGACCCCGTGACGGCGCAGCTTTGCAGGGCTTTTGAAAAATTCGGCAAAATGGCCGTTGGCGTAAATGAATGCTCAAGGGAGGCCATTAAAAAATACTGTTCCCTGGATGTCACGCCCCTTGAGGGCAGGGTCATGAACTGCCACAAAATCATCGAAAAGCCGACGGAAAGCGAGATAATGTCGCTTTACGCTATTTTAGGGCGCAATGTGCTGACTTCTGAAATTTTCGATTTGATAAGGGCCACGCCCGTAAGCGAAAAAGGCGGGGAAGTGTACCTAACTGACGCCTTAAGCAATTTGGCGGAGCATGATAAGCTGACCGCCGTCGATTTCACGGGGAACCGCTACGATATGGGCGACAAACTGGGGATAATGCAGGCGAACTGCGAGGTCGCACTGAATCATCCTGAGATCGGCACGGATTTCAAGGATTATATAATTAAATTGGCAGAATCTGTAAAATGAAACACTTTTGAGGTATTAATTATGACAAGGCAAATAATTTCAACCGAGGAGTACGATATTTTAATGCAAAGCATGAGGGACAATTTTGATATCCAGGACGAACCAAAGGTAGGCATATTTTGGTACGACCCTAAACGCGACGAGCTTTTCGGCGTCTATAAAATGGGAATATCGGAAACGGATTTCAATCATCAGGGTCGCAAAACCATAAGCACGCTTCATCGCAAAATATGGGAAACCGAGCAGCGAAAAGCAAACGCGGCGGGAAAAGCTGATACTGTTTGGCAGGGTGATTATACAGATATGCCGAGAGGGCGGGTATTTCAATACCCGTCCGGTGAAATGGCCGTAATGGTGGGGTCTTGGATCGACGAATACACTAACCTTTGCAGGATGATTATGATTGAATTTGATCTGCCGGAAAATACTGTGTTCATGGTAGGAAAGCATTGGGAAATAGGTCACGGATGGTCTGAATAAATTATTTTGGAGTTGCAAAAATGAAGTTAAAATATTACGGCACGGCCGCCGCTGAAGGATTTCCGGGGATGTACTGCTACTGCGACAATTGCGCCCGTGCCGCGGCGGCGGGC
>WREG01000203.1 GCA_009779455.1 Oscillospiraceae bacterium | reverse complement strand
CACGTCACCGCCTTTTTGTTCCCGAAAAAAACGTCGGCCAACGTATACGCGTCGAGGAAGCCGTCGGGCGAGGTCAAGCGCAGGATTATATTCGACGGGCATACGGACGCGGCTTTTGAGTGGAGGTTTTCTTATATAGGCGGCTGGGCCTTGAAAATTATGATAATAGGCGCCGTTTCAGGCCTGCTTTTCTTGTTTGCCGTTTCCGTTTTGAACCTGTTCGGGCTTTTCGGGCCTGCGGCGCAGCGGGCCTTGGGCTATATACAGCTTATTTTCCTCCCTGTTTTTGCCGGCATGTTATTTTTCATCCGCTGGGATATCGTCGTGGACGGCGCCAACGACAACCTGACCGCGAACTACACCGCAATGACGGTTATAAAAGAGATGGCGGAAAAGGATTTCCGTTATGAAAACACTGAAGTGTGCGTCCTCCTGACCGGTTCCGAGGAAGCGGGCCTTCGCGGCGCGAAGGCTTTCGCCGAAATGAACAAAGAGTTGACAAATGAGGTGGAAACGGTAATAATCGGCCTTGAAACCCTGCACGATATGGATCATCTGGCCGTCCAGCTTGTCGACCTAACCGGAACGGTCAAAAACGACGCGAGGGTCGGCAAACTTATTAAAGAAGCCGCGTTAAAGTGCGGAATGGATCTGCCCTACGGCGGGTTTTTCCCCGGTGCGACGAACCCCGCAGCCTATACACAAGCCGGAATCCCCGCCGCCAGCCTTTGCGGCGTGAACCACGACCCGCAAAAGTATTACCACACAAGAGAGGACAATTTCGAGAGCCTGAACCCCGAATGCATAGAAGCTTCAATGCAGATTTCCATCGAATGCGCGAACTTGTATGACGAGGCGGGGGGCATTGATAAATTCAGATAAAGATGGATTTAAAAAAATTAAATGTTTCCGATAATTTTAAAACGGCCGTATCCGAACGGATAAAAGCGGGCAGAATGCCACACGCGGTATTGATAACGGGTACGAACGCCGCCGCAAGGAGCTCTGCCGCCGCGTTTTTGGCCGCCGCCGCCCTTTGCGCTTCGGAAAATGAAAATGAGAAGCCCTGCGACAAATGCCCGGACTGCGTAAAATGCGGAAAGGGCGTCCACCCCGATATATTTAAAATAACGGGTACGGACAAACCTCAGAGCATAAAAATCGGCGATATAAGGGAAATAAAGGCGAAAAGCTATATTTTGCCTAATGAAGCCCGGGCTAAAGTGTTTATAATAGAAGAAGCTTCCGGCATGGGGGACGTTTCCCAGAACGCTTTTTTGAAAATATTGGAGGAACCCCCTTATTTCACTTGTTTTATATTGACGGCGGAATCCGAAAGCGTTTTCCTGCCTACAATACTTTCAAGGGTCACGGTTTTCAGCACAGGCGAAGCGGGAAACGCGGGGAAAGAAAAAAAAGCGGAGCAAAAAGCCGTTTTGGCGGCGTCGGAAATCATAAACAGAATGCTCGAAGGGGATGAATACGGCATAATGGCCGCGTCAGCCCCCCTCGCCAAGGATAAATTGATGTTTAAGCGCTGCGCAGCGGAGCTTTCGTATATTTTCAGGGACGCGCTGCGGTACGGGGAAGATTTTGAGATGTTAAGCTCCGGAAACGCGGATATAGAAGCCGTGAGCCGGAAAATAAAACGGGATTCGTTATTAAAGCTCTTAAAAAAAATGTCGGATTTGCTTGATTACACGGATAAAAACGCGAATGACAATCTTTTGCTGACGAAGCTATCAATTGAAATTAAGATTCATAATTTATAATTCATAATTCATAATCAAAGGAAAGGACAAACATATGACGGAAGTAATAGGGGTTCGATTTAAAGAGAACGGCAAGATTTATTATTTCGACCCGGATGGAAAAATACTCAAAAAAGGCGACATGGTCATCGTTGAGACCGTGCGCGGCGTCGAATGCGGTGAAACCGCCGCTGAAAACCATGAGGTAGCCGACGAGCTGATAGTAAGCCCGCTGAAAAAACTCATAAGGCCCGCGACGTATGACGATCTGGAAATAGTCAGGAAAAATGAGGAAAAAGAAAAGTCCGCTTACGGTATTTTCGAGGAAAAAGTGGCCGAACACGGCCTTGACATGAAGCTGATAGACGTTGAGACCACCTTCGACGGCACAAAGATATTATTTTACTATACGGCCCCCGCGAGGGTTGACTTCAGGGAGCTTGTAAAAGACCTGGCGGGCGTGTTCAGGACGCGGATCGAGCTAAGGCAGGTCGGAGTTCGGGACGAAGCGAAAATACTCGGCGGGCTCGGCTGCTGCGGCAGGCCTTTCTGCTGCAGCCAATTCCTGAGCGACTTCCAGCCCGTATCCATAAAAATGGCGAAGGAGCAGGGGCTGTCGCTCAACCCGGTGAAAATCAGCGGCTCCTGCGGCAGGCTGATGTGCTGCCTTAAATATGAGCAGGAGGCGTATGAGCATCTGCTTAAAATCACGCCGAAGGTGGGGGCAATCGTCGAAACGGAATGCGGCAGGGGTGAGGTAATAGCCATGAACCTGCTGACGGGGGCGCTGAAAATAAAGCTCGACCGTTCCCCCGACGCCGCGCCGATGGCGGTTCACCGCAAGGATGTAAAATTGTTAAAGGACGCGCAGATTCGGCTGGAAAAAGCGGAAATTGAGGCGTTGAAGGATATTGAAGGTTAGCAGAAAATGCAATCTAACCGCTTATTTGAAATCATCTATATATTGCTTAACAGGAAAACCGTGACTGCCGGGGAGTTGGCGGAGCGTTTCGGCGTGTCGAAGCGCACGGTTTACCGCGACGTTGACGCCCTCAGCCTTGCGGGTATCCCGGTTTACACCGAAAAGGGCAGGGGCGGGGGCATCAGCCTCATGCCCGACTTCGTGCTGAGCAAATCCATTTTGAGCGAGCGGGAGCAGAATGAGATTTTGTCCGCTTTACAAGGGCTTTCCAACATGAAAACGGGCGAAACCGGCCAAATATTGCAAAAATTGTCCGCGGTTTTCAACAAAAGCACGGTCAACTGGATGGAAGTGGATTTTTCAAACTGGGGATATTCCGACGGCGATATATTCAACGACTTCAAAACCGCTATCCTGGAGCGCAGGATAGCGGAATTTGACTATTACAGCGCCTACGGCGAAAAGACACACCGAAAAATAGAGCCTATCCAGCTGTGGTTCAAGTCAAAAGCGTGGTATGTCAAGGGCTTTTGCCTGATGAAGCAGGATCTGCGGGTTTTCAAGCTGACCCGCGTCAAAAATCTTGCGGTGACGGGCGAGGTTTTCCCGGAACGCGATTTATTGGCAATGCCTCCCCATGAAAGCAGCCCCGAATACCAAAAACAGGACGTTCGCCTGACGCTTAAAATAGCGCCGGAGATGACCTACCGTGTGCTTGACGAATTCGGCGCGGAAGACGCCGAAAAACAGCCCGACGGCAGTTTTATCGTAGATGTCACATGGCCCGAGGACGACTGGGTCTACGGCACGATTTTGTCATACGGCGAATATATCGAGGTTTTGGGGCCTGAACACATAAAAGAGATCATCAAAGAAAAAGCGCGAAAAATAGCGGGGAAATATTTATAATATGACACACTGTTGTCATATTTAGTGTGTTAAAATTAACACAAGGAAGCAGTTACAGGTGATGAATAAAAATTTATTTTTTAACCCCAATCAAACGGAATTTTCAAACGGTTATCAACGCGTTGTCTGGCAGTACGGGCTGCATATCGTGCCGCCGGAGGTTTCCCTTGCCGATGTTGAGGACGGGGAAACCCGTGAGGGCTGTATGCAGATATACGATTGCACTATGGAAATATTGGCTGATATGTATAACCGGACGGAGGAATATACGGAACGCCCCCGCTGGTATACCGGGGATTATCTGGCGTGGCTTACAACCGATAGCAAGCCGATGAAGAAACATAGTGATGAGTATTTGCGGTATTTACAGAAAATTCCGCAATT
>WREG01000202.1 GCA_009779455.1 Oscillospiraceae bacterium | reverse complement strand
TTTATAGCCGCGAACTTTCAGCAGGGTATCTATGGGCGTGTCCGCTACGCCGTACTGCTTCATTGCGACGTCCGTCTCCTCCGGGTCGGAAAGGCGGAAAACAGACGGGAAGCCGAACTGGCTCTGCATGATTTCGCGGGCCGCGTCCACGCCCTCATCCCAGCTTTTGAAGAAAAACGAGAATCGTCTGATATTCTCTGGCATAAACCGCGAAACGCGGAGGGTCACATGGGTCAGAATGCCGAAAGTGCCCTCAGAACCCATCATTATCTCGTCGATGGACGGCCCCGTGGCGTTTTCGGGCATTTCGTCCGATTTTATTATCCCGGCGGGGGTCACGTATTCCTGGCTTATCACCATATGCTCGATTTTGCCGTAATATGTGGAGTTCTGCCCCGCGCCCCTTGTCACAACCCAGCCGCCGACGGAGGAATATTCATAGCTTTGGGGGAAATGCCCCAAAGTGTAGTTCCGCGACGCGCCCAGCTTCGTCACGGCGTTCTGCAGGTAATCCTCAAGCCGGGGGCCGCTCATGCCCGCCTCCACGGTTATGGTCTGGTTGCGGTCGGAAAAAGCGATGACCTTGTTGAAGTTCGGGCGCATATCGAGGGACACCGAGCCTTTTTTGACGCATTCAACGCCCCGCGTGACCGACGAGCCGCCGCCGTAGACGTAAACGGGGATCAGTTCTTTGTCGCAATAGCCGACGATTGCGATTATATCCTCCCTGTTGCGGGGGTAAATCACGATATCCGGCACGTTTTCGACGATGCCCTTGCGGAGGCGCATCAGATCGACCATGGTCTTGCCATAAGCGACGGAAAGGCGGCTGTAGTTGTCGGTTTTGACGTTCCCGTCCCCGACAATGCCGCGAAAGTAATTGATCTGTTCCTCCGTAAGCGTCGGCGGGATGTCAAAATCGACCTCCTCAAGCCCCATTTCCTTTTTTTCCTTGAAGTCCTCGTCTGTCATATCGAAAACTTCCTTCATAAGCTTATAAAGCTTGGGTTTCGGAGCCTTGAAATCCTCCGGGCCGCCCCATTTGAGTATCGAGCGGTATGATTTTTCCGGCGCCTTCTCATGGTACCAGTCGGGGTAGAAATCGGATATTTTTTTTGATTTTGGCATGGCGCTATAATTCCTTTCGGTTTTGGATATGAATTTTGCGGATGGTATAAAAGCCTTGATTTTTCAGGATCAGTAATCTCAAACGCAACAATAGTTACAGACAATTTTAGTCACAACTTATATGCTAAATGGGAGTTCACAAATATTTATTAGTAAGAAACTTTTCATAATTTTTAAGTTTATAATAAAATATGGATTGACAAAATATATTTTATGGCGTATAATTAAATTACAAATAAGGTGTGGCGTTGCCGTGTAGGCGGTTATGCTTCCCAAAATAGGAGCTACGAAAAAGCAGCCGCTATCTTTGTTAGGGAATGGCGGCTACTTGCTTTTTATAGCGACAATCAACAATAATGTTACAATAAGTATTATGATGATAATCTCCATGAGCAACACCTCCTTCCGGAGGGAAGCCAACCGCATACCGAACAGGCAACACCACAATGAACTCTTGAGAGAGTTCATTTTTAAATTATACCAAGCTAACGTTGCCTTGTCAATTAATTTTTAAAATACCCTTAATCGTTTTATACATCGGGCTGAGTGACTTGAACATATTCCTGTAAACTTCATCATAAAGCCTCTTATATGTGGCCGCGTTTTCCGGGTCGGGCTCGAAAACCGAAATATTCCGCACCATTTTGCCGACGGCCTCGTTGTAATCCTTATAAACCCCCGCCGCGACGAAGCCTATTATGGCCGCTCCCAGCCCCGAGGTCTCAAAGGTCTGCACGCGGCAGACGGGAAGGCCGAACATATCGGCGGTTATCCTGCCAACCTCGTCGGACTGCGCCCCGCCGCCGGACAGGGCGATTTTTGTGACGGGAGTTTTCGTTTTTGCCTGTATCATCCCCATGCCGTCCATGAGGGCGTAGTTTATGCCCTCGATAATGGCGCGGTAGAGGTGTATCCTGTTGTGGGAGTCGTTGAAGCCGATTATTGCCCCCTTCGCGTTCACCATTTTTATGCCCGGCGTCCAGTACGGCTGGAGCATCAGTCCGTCGCAGCCCGGCGGGATCTCTTTCAGCCGCCTGTCGAGAAGGGCTTCGGGCCTCGCCCCCGTTTTCGCCGCTTCCTCTATTTCATGGGCGGCGAACTCCTTTTTGAACCAGTTTATCATCCAGTAGCCCCTGTAGACCTGGAATTCCGGGTTGTAATAGCCCGCGATGGCGGCGGGGTAGGGCGGTATGAACGACAGCGGCTCCACATATTTTTTGGTCGTCAGCTGCACCGTGGCGGTGGTGCCGAAGCTTATGGACGCAACGTCCTCCGTTATCGCGCCGTTGCCCAAGGTTTCCGCGCCCTTGTCGGAAGCGGCGGCGTATACGGGCAGGCCTTCGGGGATTCCCGTCTCCCGGGCGGCGGCGGCCGTTATTTTGCCCAGCAGTTCGCCTGAGGGGATCAATTCCGGCAGCTTGTCTTTGCCTATCCCGAAACATCTGTATTTAAAATCGCTTTCTTTGGCCCAACCCGGCACCTTTACGTCAAAGGGGACGTGGCCTATGATATTGGCGATGCTGTCGGCCATTTTCCCCGTCAGCCTGTAGTTGAGAAAACAGGAAAGGAATACTGTTTTGTCGGTTTTCGCCCAGTTTTCCGGCTCGTTCGCTTTCACCCATTCGGGGCGGCCCATTTTGACCACGCTTTCAAGGGATTCCGTCATATGCACGGCCTTGAACATCATGTATTCATGGGGCTTGACCTTGTCTTTAAGCTTTACGGGGGCCTCCCTTTGGTCGAGCCAAAGGATGGCCGGCCGCACGCTCTCCCCGCTTTTGCCGAGGAAGCACATGGTGTCCCTCTGTGTCGTGACGCATACGCCGATGATATTCCCGAACAAATCAGGTTTTTCGGATTTCAGCCTGTTCACGGAGCAGCACAGCGCGTCGTAATAAAAGAGCGGCTCCTGCTCCGCCCAGCCGGGGCTGACGCTGAAATAAGGCGGCTCGAAAGGCTTCTGCACCTTGCCCTGTATCTCTCCGTTTTCGTCGAAAAGTATGGCCCGCAGGCTTTGGGTGCCGCAGTCGATTGATAGGATCAGTGGGTTTCCCATTTGTTTTTCCTCCTCTTTTTCAATTCACAATGCACAATTTACAATGTACAATTTAAAATGTACAATTTCGGTCGCGGGATAATGATGCTTGTTATATTAAACTTAACTTCCCGACATTAATTGTGCATTGTAAATTGTGAATTGTGCATTGCCGTCGTCATATCCGCCGTGGCGATGATATCCGCCCCGAACACATCTTTAATCACAATGTCCGCTGTGCGGAGGCGTTCTTTTATTAAAACTCCGTTTATCCGCCCCATGGCCTCAAACAGCTTGTCTTTCGGGATTTCCGCGCTTGTCCTGACGGGGAGGTAGGGGAAATCGGCGAAAACGGTTTTGACCGTCGAGGTCAGCGACCGGGTCGGGTTTCTCATTTCCCTCCCGGCGAATTCCGCGCCGCGCCTACACTGGGCGCCGCCGGCGGTTATGCTGTCCCCGTCTTGCTCCACGGCCATAAGGCAGCCTACGGGGCAGACTATGCAGGTTATTTCTTTGGTCATATTCATTCTCTCCACCCCGCAAAAGCGGCGTCAAAATCAAGCGTATAGCCCGCGTGCATTGTGAAAACTGCTTCGATCCCTTCAAGCTTTGAGAGCTTACACAGGCTTTGTTTTTGCGTTTCGTTGTCCATATTGAATATATCGTTAAACAAAACCGCTTTGCCGTCTTTCAAATTGAGGTTGTCGCCTGTAAAAATATATTTTCCGTCAACAATAGACCTCTTGCGAAACCAGCACAAATAATGTATACTATTGAGTATGAAAGCAGAAATAATACGAGAATATTCGGATGAAAAGTTCCGCCGAATCACAGGAGTGAAGCGCTCAACC
>WREG01000201.1 GCA_009779455.1 Oscillospiraceae bacterium | reverse complement strand
GGCGGCTATATGTACCTCCGCTCGCTCATCGGCCCCGAGGATATCCTATATAAATTCTACGACGAGCCCGAGTTGATCCACGACTGCATGAAAACATGGCTGGAGCTGGCCGATAAGGTGACCTCCGAATACCAAAAATTCATTTCATTAGACGAGCTTTTCTTCGCCGAGGATATCTGCTACAACAGCGGCTTGTTGATCTCGCCGGACATGGTCGAAGAATTTTTATTCCCTTATTATCAGCAGATGATTACCAATGTCAAAAAAAGACAGCTTGACAAAAGCAAAAAGCTTTTCATACAGATTGACACCGACGGCAACTGCATCGATGCCATTGATTTATATAAAAAAATAGGCATGAACTACATGTCGCCCTTCGAGGTCGCCTCGGGCTGCGACGTGGCCGAGGTCAGAAAAAAATACCCGGATTTATTGATCCGGGGAGGGTTTGACAAAAGGATTTTGGCCGAGGGCAAGGACGCAATCGACCGGGAAACAGACAGGATCATGCCATTTATGGTGAAGCACGGCGGCTACATCCCCACCTGCGACCACGGCGTACCCGAAGAGGTATCTTTTGAAAATTATATGCATTACCGGGAAAGGATAGCGGAATTTTAAGGTTCAACAGAACACACGGGGACGGTTCTCCTGTATTCTTAAAAAAAACAGAAAATATAGGTCAAAACAGGCAACACGAGAGAACCGTCCCCATGTGTTACGGTAACATCTGACCTAAAAACGGCGCGCCGGGGGCGTCGCGCCCTACAAGCTTTGTGCAAATCGCCGGCAGCAACTTCATTTTGGCTCTGATTTTAACCGCACTTGAGAACCGTCCCTGCGTGTTTAGGAAAACTCCTGATTGAATTTCATTTTTAAATATGCTATAATAATCAAAATACCCGGTCAAAAAAACATAAAAGAAAGGGATCGAGTCGGCGCAGGCGCCGCGCGGGTCCAGTTTTTGATCCGCGCATACTCAACGCAGGTCTTTTCTATGAAAATATTGTTGATAAACCCCGCATCGGGCTTTTATCCTGTAAATACGGTAAACCCTCTGGGATTGCTTTCTATAGGGTCTTATATGCAAAACAAAGGTTATGACGTAAAAATAAATGACAGGAACATAAAAAGGGGCAAATTCAAAAAAACAATAAAATCGTATTCCCCTGATGTCGCGGGCCTGTCGGTAAAGTCCAACCTTGACATATCTGACGCCTTAAAAATATCAAAACATCTTAAAAAACAAAAAATCCCGGTGGTTTGGGGCGGCCCTGCGAGTTTTTCTTTTACGGAAATGATCCTTGATACGGGTGCGGTTGACGCTATCGTTATGGGTGAAGGTGAAGAAACATTTTTTGAATTAATCGAGGCATATAAAAAAAACAAACCGCTTGACGGGGTAAAAGGCATAGCGTATGCCGAAAACGGCGCAGTGCATTACACGGGCGAAAGGGGCTTTATCGACCTTTCGTCGCTTCCGCCGCTCGACTGGGCGCTCCTGAATATCGACAAGTACAACTATGCGCGCAGCCCGTCAAAAAAAGCCGTATATCTGTATATGTCAAAGGGCTGCCCCGGCCGCTGCACTTTTTGCTTCAATTCGGCATTCCACAAAAGCGTCTGCCGTTCGAGGCCTGCGGCTGTGGTTTTGGATGAAATGGAATACCTGATTAAAAACCACGGTGTCGACGGGGTGTATTTTTCTGATGAAATATTGCAGCATGACAACATTATGGCTCTTTGCGGCGGGATAGAGGAAAGAAACATAAAAATTTACTGGGGGGGCCAGACTAAAATAGGCCTATACAGCAAAGAAGAGTTTGAGCGTATGTACAAAGCCGGCTGCCGCTGGCTGTTTTTCGGGGTTGAGAGCGGGTCGGAAAAAAGGCTTAAGGAAATAAAAAAAGGCATAGAATTCGGCAGGGTCACAACTGACATAATCAACTGTGACAGCGCCGGGATACAAGCCACGTCAGGGTTTATGGTAAATTACCCTGATGAAACTGCCGACGAGGTGCGCGAAACCATAAAATTCGCGATGAACCCGGATCTGAACTATGTGAATGTGAATATATATGCCCCTGTGCCGGATTCGAAAATGTATGATTATCTGCTGGAAAGTAAAAAATACTCTCCGCTCGCGTTAAAAAAGATTGCAAAATTCAACATGAATAACGATATGGCGGGTGTTTTTGGCGAGGTTACAAAAAAAGAGCTGCTGGTCATCAAGCATTATTTTGACTGGTTGTTTTTCACAGGCAAAAACAAAGGGTCGGCAAATTCAAACTTTAACATGACGGCAACCCTTATAAAAATGGTTCTTATGAATGTGTTTTCACATGGGTTGATAACCTTTGCCGTTAATTCCTTTTCATCCGCCAGAACCCTTTTGACAACTTTATGGTACGTCGCCGCATATCCCGGGATACGCAAAAAATTCGGGCTTTCCCTTAACCGGAAAACCCGTAAATAAAAACCGATACACGAGAGGGCAATATGGACAGATTTAAATTGCACGCACCCTACTCCCCCACGGGCGACGAGCCGCAGGCCATCGACGCGCTTGTTGAGGGGATAAACAAAAATTACGGCGAGCAGACGCTTATGGGCGTGACGGGCTCGGGCAAGACCTTCACAATGGCGAACGTCATCGCCAGGCTGAACCGCCCGGCCTTGATACTGGCGCACAACAAGACGCTCGCGGCCCAGCTTTGCAGCGAATTCCGGGAGTTTTTCCCCGAAAACGCCGTGGAATATTTTGTTTCGTACTATGACTATTACCAGCCCGAGGCATATCTGCCCGTGACCGACACATACATTGAGAAAGACTCGTCCATCAACGACGAGATCGACAAACTGCGACATTCCGCCACATCCTCCCTTTCCGAAAGGCGCGACGTCATAATCGTCTCAAGCGTTTCCTGCATTTATACCCTGGGGAACCCCATTGACTACCGCAATCTGATAATATCCCTGCGGAGCGGTATGCAGAAGGACAGGGACGAGCTTATAAGAAAGCTTGTTGAAATCCAGTACGAGCGCAACGACGTCGGTTTTGCGCGGAATAAATTCAGGGTCCGCGGGGATGTTGTGGAGATATTTCCCGTCTATACCAACGATTACGCCGTAAGGGTCGAATTTTTCGGCGACGAGATAGACAAAATATCCGAATTCAACCCCCTGACGGGCGAAACCAAAACGGTTTTGAGCCACGCCGCAATTTACCCTGCCTCCCATTATGTCATAGAAAAGGACAGGCTGGAGGCCTCAATAACCGAAATTTTGACCGAAATGGTCGAATGCTGCGACAATTTTACGAACGAGGGTAAATTATTAGAAGCGCAGAGGATACGCCAAAGGACGGAATACGATATTGAGATGCTGAGGGAAACGGGCTTCTGCAAAGGCATTGAAAACTACTCGCGGATCATGTCAGGCAGGGAAAAAGGCGCGTCGCCCTTTACCTTATTCGACTATTTCCCAGACGATTTCATCCTTTTTGTGGACGAGTCCCACGTCATGCTGCCCCAGGTCCGCGGGATGTACGGCGGCGACCGCTCGCGCAAGGAAAGCCTTGTGAATTTCGGCTTCCGCCTGCCCTCGGCCTATGACAACCGGCCCCTGCGGTTCGAGGAATTTTACGAGCGCTCGAAGCAGAAGATTTTCGTGAGCGCAACGCCCGGGGACTTCGAAAAGGAAAAAAGCGCGCAGATAGCCGAGCAGGTAATAAGGCCCACGGGGCTTGTTGACCCGTCTATAGAGGTGCGCGGCACGGAAGGGCAGATTGACGACCTTATAAGCGAGATAAATATGCGGGCGGAAAAAAAAGAAAGGGTCCTCGTGACCACGCTCACGAAAAAAATGGCGGAGAGCCTGACGGAATTCCTTGAGAACTACGGCATAAAAGTGCGCTATATGCACTATGACATCGACACTATCGAGAGGATGGAAATAATCCGCGACCTGCGGCTGGGCGAGTTCGACGTGCTGGTGGGCATCAACCTGCTCCGAGAGGGGCTTGACCT
>WREG01000200.1 GCA_009779455.1 Oscillospiraceae bacterium | reverse complement strand
GGCGTTGAGGTGAAGTTTTATTCGTCGAAAATCGAGGTGAGCAACAGGTTCGAGACCGCCGTCAGGAATTTATACGCCATAGGCGACGGCGCGGGGATAACGCGGGGCCTTATGCAGGCTTCTGTTTCGGGGGTTGTGGTTGCGAGGGACATAGTTCAAAAATGTTAGAAGAACTTGCCAAAAAAGCAGTTTCTTTATTGAAAGAGCAAAATAAAAAGATCGCCGTTGCCGAATCCTGCACGGGTGGGCTTGTTTCAAAGCTTATTACGGATATAGACGGGGCTTCGCGGGTTTTTGAGTGCGGCGTCGTCGCTTACGCCAACCCCATAAAGAGCAGATTGCTCTCCGTCAGCGAAAACACCCTTGAAAAATACGGGGCGGTAAGCGAAGAAACCGTATGCGGGATGGCGAACGGCGTAAGGCTTCTGGCGGGCGCGGACATAGGCCTTGCCGTAAGCGGCATAGCGGGCCCCGCGTCGGATAATACGGATAAGCCCGTCGGGCTGATATACTTAGCCCTTTGCGACGAAAATAAGATAAAAACCGTGAAACTGCAAAACAAATTTACTGAAGACGTAAGGAAAAACAACCGTGAAAGCGCGGCATTAGAAGCTTTGAATCTTATAATAAGCCATTTGTGCATTGTAAATTAAATAAAAAAGGATTTGAATTATGGACGGAAAAAACAACCCAGGCACGCTTGATATTTCCGCGCTGATCGCGCAGAGGGAAGCCCAGGCAAAAAAACGCGTAGCGGAACTTTTGGAAGAAAACAAAAAGTCCGTGACGCGTTCGCCGGAAACGTTCCCACGGCAACCAAAGCCTGCCGGAGCGGACCGGCAGGGCCAAGGCCCGAGAAAGCTGACGGCTGACGATACTGGATTTGCACAAACAGGGGCCGTTCCCCAGCCGCAGGCCCCGGTCCAATATCCGATAGTACAGGTTCCGGTTCCGCAGCCAATGATGCAAACCGCGGTTCCTCAGCCTGTTGCGCCCCCGGAGCCTGTTAAGGATATGGAGCCCGATGATGGGAAAACATCGGCCGGCGCCCATTCTCCCGCAGCCGTGCCGCCCGCCCCTTTAAAAGATTCTTTTGAAGAATTTGCTGCAAGCGCATCCGATGATGCGGACGGGAATGACGTAAAACAGGCTTTGATAGACAGCCTGTCGGATATCCCGGAAATTGCGGATAATTTTGAGGATATCAGCAAAAAAAGGCTTATAAAGCTGATATTTTATATATTTTTGGGGCTTAACGCCGTCATCATTATATTTTTGCTCTTTTATTTCGTTTTGGGCGAGGGCTCAAAACGCGGCGGGCCGGCTGAAGCTTATGTGCCTCAGGATGAACAGCAGGATTATGTCAACGCCGAGGATCTTGTTTCTTCAAATGCCGCCTTCGTTGATTCTCTTGTCTATAATGTCCCGGAGGGAACGGATTTCCCCGTCGGGATTCAGGGGAAATATAAGGCCGCTTACGCCGCGAGCAGTGATTTTGCCGGGTACATAACGGTTCCGGGGACTGCCATCGACAGGGCGGTACATAAATACAAAAACAACGATTACTATTTGGAACACGACCCTTTTTACGCTTATACGCAATACGGGACGCCTTTTATCGACATGGATTGCTCTTTGGAGCCGCTTTCAAGAAATTCAGTGATCTACGGGCATAATTTTTCGGATAAAAACGATTTCATCTTCGGTGAATTGGAGCAATATGAAAATCTGGATTTTTATAAGAGCTCGCCTGTCATTACGTTTAACACAGTTTACAGGGATTATAAATGGAAGATAATCGCCGCGTTCAGGACGAACGGCAGCTCGGGCGGGGACAACGGCTATCTTTTCGATTATATCTGCCCTGAGATGAACGACGAAAGCTTTGCGGCTTTTATCAATGAGGTCATGCAAAGAAGCTACATCCATACGGGGGTCGACGTCATCCCTTCCGACAAAGTGCTTACGCTGTCCACCTGCACGCATATTTACAACAGGAACGGCGTTAAGCAGGATGTGCGTTTTGTCGTTATGGCTCGCCTCGTCAGGGACGGCGAAAGCGAAACGGTTGACACCTCGCTTGCGGTGAAAAATGACAACGTGAGGTACCCGCAGTTTTATTATACGCTGCACGGCTTAAGCAACCCTTACGCCAAAGCGGAGAAATGGTTCCCGCAGGCTTAGCGTTTAGAATTCAGGATATAGGATTTAGGAGGATAATCCGCATATGGATAAAGATTTTGACAAAGATATAAACAGCGCGGACGGGAATGACGCTGAATTGGAGCAGATACTTTCACGTTTCGCGGATGCATATGATTCTAACATTTCGGCGCAGTCTGACGCCGACGCGCCTTCTTCCTCCGCAACGCCGTCTTACGATGATGAAATTGACGATTTGGTCAATAGATACAAATTCGACGTTCACAACCTGGACGTTAATGACGATTACAGGCATTATAACCGGGATATGCAGGGATATGATATGCCGGGGCATGACATGCCCTATTATCAGCAGGGCCGGCCGACGCTTCCCGCGGTTAATTACGGTTACCCGCCCGCCGGTTATCAGCAGGGTTATCAGGGAGGGTACAATCCTCAGATGCTTACCCCTCAGGGCTACCCTGTTTATCCTTATCCGCAGAACTATCCCGTGTACCCGTACCCCCCGGTTTATCCGGGTTACCCGCAACCCGTCCCTTTTCCCTCAAACCTTCCGCATGGCGCCGCCCAGCCGCCTTTAACATATAGCCGGCACGCCCAGTCGGGCCAAAGGGTATTGTTTGACGCCGACGGCGCTTCCGACGCGCAGGAACAGGAAAACCCGTATAACGCGGGGTATCGGCAACAGCAGCGGCCGGCCCGCAGGGACGGCGGCGGCACGCGCGTTCTCTACGATTCGGGAAAGACAAACAGGCAAATTTCAGCCGAAAGCGATTTTGAAGATTTCAACGACGCTGAAGACGGCGACTGGAGGCAGCCCGGCGCGTCGCCCCAAAGGAAAAAGCCGACTGAGTATAGGCAGGGGCTGACAACAAGGCAGGACTTGGAAGCGAAGGCAAAACGGCCGCCCCAGGGAACGCCCCCCGGCAAAAGGCCCCGCATGATAAACGCTGATAGCCCGCATGAAGAAAAAGAAGCAAATGCCGCCGTTTCGAAAACAAGACCTGTGCGCAGGCCGGACAGCATAGGCAACGACAGGCCCTCTTACGGCGGCAATGCTTCCGATGATATGAAATCTTTAATTGACGGCGATGAACCGCCTGAAGACGATTGGGACAGGTTTTCCGATTCCGTGGATGATACTTCGGAAATTTCCGGGAATATTTCAGATGAAGAAGTTTATAATGAATATAGAAGAAAAGACAGTGCAACTGAACCCGGCGCAAAGAAAAAACAAAAGAAAAAATCCACCTTTAAAGGGTTTTTGATGAATATACTGCCTTGGGCGGGTGATTCGGGAAGTGATATTATGCGTAAAATCATTGCTATAGCGTCGGCTATAGTTTTGATTGGCTGCCTCGCGTATTTCGGCAATTTTTATTATGAAAAATGGAAAAACGGCACCATTGTTACACCGCCGCCTGATGATGTTATTGATATTACCCCCAGCGAAGAAGAAATAAAAATAGCTGAAATGAAGGAAAATTATCCCCATATCGCTTTTCCGGAAAATATGGCATATCGCTGGATGTCCCTTTATTCCGAAAACCAGCATTTCGCGGGATGGATAAAGATAGACAACATGAACGTAAACAATCCGGTTATGCAATCGGGGGACAACAAGCTTTATCTTGATGTCAATTTTAATAAAGAAACAAATAAGCACGGCACGCTTTTCGCGGATTATCGCAACGATTTAGAAATTCTTGACAAAAACACCATTATATACGGCCATAATATGAAGGACGGCACAATGTTCGGCCAGCTTAAAAAATACAGGGAGATAGCTGGCTATAAAAGCGCGCCGCTGATAGTCTTCGACACTCTCTACGAAACGCATTATTATAAGGTTTTCGCGGTATTCCTGACAAACAGCGAGC
>WREG01000199.1 GCA_009779455.1 Oscillospiraceae bacterium | reverse complement strand
TACACCGCGAGGTGTTTATCCCGACCCATATAAGGATCCACCTTGGCCGGCCGGGGAGCAATGCCCGCTCCATCACGGTCCCGTTCGTCGAATACATTAAAAACGTCGCATCATCCGAGATATATCCCGATTGGCCGTATCATTCGCTCCGCGCGAACATCCATGCGCAAATTTCGCTCGCGCTGAACCGCGTGTTCACCGAGTGGTATCGCGGGAAAGGTTATAACTTTGATATGATAAGATTCAAGAAAAGCCTAAAAGTCCGGAAAGCCTTGATATATAAGGGCTTGTCCGACATGGCTTTTTTGTTTTTGGAATAAAAAACTGCAAGTCTAATATATTTTTAATAAAAAATATATTAGGAGTGTGCGAGTTGAACGAGGAGAAAAAAGAGATAACTTTGCCAAGAGAAGTGCAAAGACAAATGATGAAATTTTTTTTATCAACCTCTATTCCGAGAATAAAAAGGGAGAAAGAGCTGCTTTTATCTGAAAATAAAACAGATGGGAGTAGTGAGGAATGAAGAAAGAAACCAAAGCAGGATTACGCACGGCGATATATGTCCGTGTTAGCACAGAGGAGCAGGCGCAGGAGGGCTATTCGATAAGGGCGCAGGTGGAAAAGTTGAAATCGTACGCGCTGTTAAAGGACTGGGAGATATACGACCTTTACGCCGACGAGGGTATCAGCGGGAAAAACATTGTCGACCGCCCCGCCATGAATAGGCTGATTGAAGACATTGAAAGCGGAAAAGTGCAGAATGTATTGGTATTCAAGGTAGACAGGCTCACGAGAAGCACAAGAAATTTAGTGGATTTAATTGATTTGTTTGAAGAATATGACTGCGCGTTTAACAGCCTGACGGAATCTATTGATACCGACACGCCGAGCGGAAGAATGTTTTTAAAGATTATTGGCATATTCGCCGAGTTTGAGCGTGAGAACATTTCCGAAAGGTCGCGAATGGGGCGGGAGCGGAAGGTGAAAGAGGGCTACACCCTTGCAAATTGCAGTATGAGCTATGGATATGTCAAAGAAAAGGGGCAAAAGGTTCAGGAAATACAGCCTGACGAGGCAAGGATTGTAAATGAGATTTTTACAATGTATGTAAAAGAAAATATCGCCATGAGCAGAATAGCAAAGGCGTTGAACGACAGAAAAATCGCGACTAAAAGAAACGCCCTTGCATGGGACGCAACTACGATAAAGCTAATACTGACTAATCCGACATATATTGGAAAAGTAAGATATTCTATGTGGGACGAAAGCAAGTATTTTGAGGTAGACGGACACCACGAAAGCATTATAACAGAGGAATTGTTTTATCTGGCGCAAGAAAAAATTAATAACACGCCTCAGTTTTCAAAAACCAAAAAGCCAAGGGAAAACAACTATTTTTGTGGCGTGCTGACCTGCGGGATGTGCGGAAGTAAATTTTCTACCCATAATCAGGCAAGCAAAATAGATGATGAGGGCGCAACGCAATATGTAGGCTCGTACAGGTGCGGCAGGAAGAAAAAGTATTTTTATCCTGACGATATTACCTGCAAATGCCCCGATATAAGTCACGCTAAAGTGGAAAAGGCCTTTAGCGAGTATATAGCAAAGATACCTGATTTTACAGAAACCGATATAGATATTGATGATACCGCAAAAAAAGAGGATGAATTGTTAAAATACATAGTGGATTGCGAAAAGAAAGCCGATACTTTATTGAATCGGAAAAAGAAATTGATGGAGCAATATGTAGGCGAGGAAATAGAGTTTGACGATTATAAGGATATGCTCTTTATTCTAAACGAGAAATACGAGGCTTTAGAGGGCGAATTACAACGGGCGAGGGCGAATATACCAACCGAAAAAAATGCCCCCGCCGTATCGCAGAAGGAGATTGTCATAAGCATAAAAGAAAACTGGGAGCATTTAAATGACAAGGAAAGAATGATGTTTTTACAACGATTTGTTAAGAAAATAATTATATCCGTCGAAAAGGAACGAAGCAACGTGACAAATGCCAAGGTTGAAGGAGTGGAGTATAACTTGTCCTGCGGGGCAGCGGAAAGGCTAAGCGTAAGAAATACGCTAAGTATAATAAAGCAAGGCCGCGACAGGGTGTGTTAAAAATAACGAGAACGAAAAGCCGCCGTCCAATAGCAGGACGGCGGTTTTTCCTCCCGCGCCATCCCCATTTTCCGTTAATCGCGGGAGGAGCCGGCAATTTATTTTCAAGAATTATTCCCCGTCAAGTTTGTTTGGTTTTCATATAATACGGCGCTTTTTCCACCCTGCAAAAGCCGTATGGAGTGAGGACAATCACATCATTTTTAAGCTGCCGGAACTGCTCCGGCTTGATTATGGGGGACTTTTCAAACGCCACGCCCTCATGTCTGTTGCTCGAAAGGCCGAAAATTTCAAGGTTTTTGCCGTAGCTCTTTTTCAGGCGGTCATACGTGCCGACAAGCCGCGAAAAAAGCTCCTGCGTGTCCGCGTCAGCCGCGCTCAAAATGGCCTGATACGTGCAATTATCGGCGATAACCTTGCGATTGTCACGCCCGTAAATCTCGTCAAGCTGGGCGAGGCTCTGAACAATCAGCATGATGTTTATGCCCCTGCCCCGCAGTGTCGCGAGGCCGTTTGTAACCGCCTCGATTTTGCCGAGGCGCGGGAATTCGTCGAGCAGAAACAGAATCCGGCGGGCGGGGCCGTGCTTTTCAAAATAGCGCATAAACTGATTTACAATCATTCCCAAGAGGTTTTTCCATTGATTTAACAGGTGTTCGGGGATTTGAATGTAAATATCGCCGCCGTATTCCAAATCGGCGGGTGTGATGATTTTGGGGCGCGACAGGGCGGAAATAAGGGCGCGGTCTGTGATGAACGCCACGACATGACGGCTAATCTCCGCCATCACGCCGGAAAGGGTCTTTTCGGACATATCCGCGAGGCTGTTGACGCAGTACCGGGCCTCTTGAACATCGCTGCTCAAAATCGCCTGAATCAAATCTTTAGGCGGCGTGCTCTGAATCACCTTGACCGTCTGCAAAAATCCCGCGCCGCGCCCGTGATAATGCAGAATCGCGCCCGTCAGTATTATCTGCGCGGATTCAATCCAAAACGGCTCTTTTGTGTCGCGAGGCAGGGGGATAACGGCCTCGGCAATGGCCCCCGCCCCCTGCGCGGGATTGTCGCTGTGGCGCAGGCTGTAAAACGGGTCGTAGCCGCAGGAATTATTGTCCAAAGGGTTAAAAACCTTGATATTCTTGCGAAAATGCCGCGTTGTTTCGTATAGCTCGCCTTTGATGTCAATGGCGAAAACGCCCCCGCGCCAGCTCCGAAGCGTGGGAATCGCCACGCAAGAGCTTTTGCCGCTGCCACTGCCGCCGACAACAAGCACATGGCCGTCCGCTTGCTCGGGCTTGACAAGATACTGCCCCCGCCACTTCCCGAAAATCACGCCCTGTTTATGAGCACTCGCAAGCTCGGGAGGCAGACCGGGCCGGGTTATTTCCTCCTCACGCGCCGCGATTTCAGCGGCCGCCTGATTGTCCTTGTAACGGTCATACGCCATCTTCCCGCCCTTTGCGCCAACCTGCCCCAAAATCTTCGCCCCGGTAAAAATAGCATTGACAACGTCCATCCCAATTTCAGGCCACATAATAAACCCCGCCTTGTCTCTCGTATATTCAATATATACGAGGGACAAGGCGGGATAATGCGGGGAAGTGCACACTAAAACCAGCTTAAAATATTCGATACCACCGATATTGTCGCGGCGGTTGCCGCTTGTCCGGCTCTTTTCGCCGCGACTTCGGTCATCATAGCTGTATATTTTTGGATTTCTATCGCCTCTGCGCTGTTTTGCTCCAAAATCCAACGCGAATATTGCGTGTCATATTGAAGCGAGGATTCTTTCCAAGTATCCGCCTGCCCGTTCATAATGTATTTCATCATGGTTTTGAGCGCGAGCGGCGTTCTGTAATCTTCGGGAATCACTGGAAGAATAACGCAACGCTCCGATATTTCCCGCCCGCGTATCTGCGCGTCCTCAATTTTTGAATATTCGTTTGCAATTAAAGCTTCATATTCTTTCCTTTTATTTTT
>WREG01000198.1 GCA_009779455.1 Oscillospiraceae bacterium | reverse complement strand
TCTAAAACCCCCGTTTCGCGTCTATGCGGCTAAAATCCCGCAGACCTTTGTCATCCTCCTTGCCTTGCGACAGTAAGGCTTCGTCGTCTTTCGCGGTCTGCGAAATTTTATCTCGCATAACCATTGAAAAAGGTTTTTAGAGGTTGCCATAAATAAAATTAACAAAATATTCATAGAATTATTTTTTGATGTTTGATACAATAAATTATCCTGTAAATTTATTAATTTATAAGAAGGTGCATCCCTTGAATATGCGTCCGTGGCTTGACGGCCTTTTGAAATCAGAGCGCAAAAAGGCGCTTCCCATACTTTCTTTCCCCTCCGTAAACCTTATGGGGATTACGGTGCGGGAACTGATATCCGACAGCTCTTTGCAGGCAAAGGGCATGAAGATGATAGCCGACAGGGTGGATTCCGCCGCTTCGGTCAGCATGATGGATCTTTCCCTTGAGGCCGAAACCTTCGGCGCGGAAATAAAAATATCCGACAACGAGGTGCCGACCGTAACGGGTTCAATCGTGAAAAACTTGCAGGACGCGCAGGGATTGGCAATACCTAAAGTCGGCGCGGGGCGGACGGGCAGATATATCGAAGCTATCGGAAAGGCCTGCGGGCTTATCACGGACAGGCCTGTATTTTCGGGGGTCATAGGGCCGTTTTCCCTTGCGGGCAGGCTAATGGACGTGTCCGAGATCATGGTAAGCTGCCTTGTGGAACCGGAAACGGTTCATATCACAATGGAAAAAACCGCAGCCTTCCTTATTGAATATATAAAAGCGTATAAAGAGGCCGGCGCGAACGGCGTGATAATGGCGGAACCCCTAACGGGGATGCTGTCGCCGGGGCTTGCCGCCGAATTTTCGACGCCATATGTAAAAAGGATAGCAGAAAGCGTGAAAGGCGATAATTTCGCGTTTTTCTACCACAACTGCGGCAACAACACGCCGCTTATGGCGGAATCCCTTTTGACAATAGGCGCGGACGGCTACCATTTCGGCAATTCGGTCAAAATGAAGGATATGCTCGAAAAATTCCCGCCCGACGTCATCCTTATGGGCAATATCGACCCCGCCGGGCTGTTCAGGAACGGAACGCCTGAGTCGATAAAAGCAGCCACCAAAGGGCTTATGGGCGAATGCTGCCCCGGACACCGCAATTTTGTAATTTCCTCGGGCTGCGACATCCCGCCCGCTTCGGGCTTTGAGAATATCGACGCTTTTTTTGAGGCGGTGAAAGAATTTTACGATTAATCAATGATTTTATAATCGAAATAAAAACCGTAGCGAGCCTGTTAATATTTTGTTCTGTCAAATATAATATGGATGTCATGAAAATGTTCTTGTAAATCTTTTGGCATTATATGCACGCCTTTGATTATAACATAAGTTTCCCTGGGTTCACTTAATATATCCCATAATGCATCGAGATTATTCCCATAAAATTGAGGAATGCCTAAGGAGCTTTTAATTATTTTGTACAATTCCAATAAGTGTTTGCAGCCTGTTAAATCAATAGTAGCTTCTTTATAATTCTTCAACATGATTTTTACCTTTCTCTATTTCATAAAATGTAAAATAATGGTCGTATGTCACAAAAACCAGCCCGTCGTTTGAATATAAAAGCCTGTGCCTGTTTCTTACCCCGTTATAATAATTGATATCGGCTTCATACCATATCCTGCCCGGCGCGGACGGAAGATGCCCGTTGCTGTTTTCGTATACTTTCCCTCCGTACATCCTGCCGGGAGCGAATTTCGAAGGACGATCCCCCTCCTGCCAACCCAAGTCTAATAGTTCATCTTTGCTAATATAATAATCCGGCAACTTGCCGTAATTCAATATCCAATAATCCGCGCCGGCCTCCCCTTCGTTGGCCGCCCCGCCCGCGCATATTGCTCCCAATATCTCTATTGTGCAAACATATGTTCTTTTAAATTATAAGCGATTTTTTTCGTTTTGTCAAGCATAAATTAAAAAAACGCTTGATTTTATTTGATATTTAATTTATACTATATAAAATCCCGGTTTTTATCATGCGGCGTTCGGGTCCTGTGCGGCGGTACGCCGTGAACCATGTCAGGCGGGGAACCGAGCAGCATTAAGCGGAAATGTCCGTGCGTTACAGCACGCCTGTCCGCCGCATGATAAAGGCCGGGGTTTTTTTAATGCAGGATGCAGAATCAATAATGCAGAAATAATGGACGGGAAAATAGATATGTTAAACAATTGGATGGAAGGGTTGCCGGGCGGGACGCCGCTTTCTATGGTCAATATCCCCGGCACGCATGACAGCGCGACTAAATTCGTGAAGTCGCCCGTGTTTTTGCGGTGCCAGGACAAAAGCATAAGGGAGCAGCTTGCCGTGGGCGTGAGGCTTTTCGACATAAGGCTCAGATATAAGGATCCGAAATTTATAACGGTACACGGCCCCGCCCCGTGCCGCAAAGGCAAGGCCGGGACTTCGCCGCATCTGTTTTTTGACGACGTTTTCGCCGACTGCACGGATTTTTTAAAAGCAAACCCTTCCGAAACGGTTATTTTAAGCGTAAAAATGGACGACGGGAAAAATCCCGGCGAATTCTTCCCGGAATTTTACAAGAAATTTATCGAAAATAAAGAGGAACTGTGGTTTTTGGAGAACCGCGTGCCTAAACTTTTGGAATGCCGCGGGAAAATGGTTCTTATGCGCCGCTGCGCCCTCGGAAACCCCATCCCGCAATTTTCGGATAAAACCACGGGGATAAACTTCTCCGACTGGGAGGATCAGGGGAATTCCAGATCCGACGACGCGTTGAAATACCATTTTCACCGCATGGACGGCGGCGAAGCACCGGGTTTCGCGATTGTACAGGACAGATATAAGCATAAACCCGTCGAAAAATGGAAAAACGCCGCTAAGCCTTTGCTCGACAGCGCGGCGCCCGCCGTAAACACGGTATATGTGCATTTTTTAAGCGCGGCCTTCGTCATAGGCTCGCCTTACAAAAATTCGAGATACATAAACGCCCAGTTCACAAAATACAAACTGGAGCGCCAAAGGTCTTACGGCTGGTTTTTCATTGATTTTATCAAAGAGGAGCTTGCGATGAAGGTCATTGACTCAAATTTTTGAAACAATCTACTCTCCGGGGATCTGCGTCATGCCGGGCATCGGCTGCTGCAGGTCCAGTTCTTTTTTTATCCGCGATGTAGATACCCCCGGGGTCCTGTCAAGGTATACAAGCTCAC
Source organism: Oscillospiraceae bacterium (assembly GCA_009779455.1). Lineage (GTDB taxonomy): Bacteria > Bacillota > Clostridia > Oscillospirales > Acutalibacteraceae > WREG01. The sequence continues at coordinate 918 of WREG01000198.1, read as the reverse complement.
AATGCCCCTTTAAATATTCGAACCTGTCGCTGCCCGCCCAGTCGCTGCCCATTACCACGGTGTCCACATGATAATTTTTAACGTCGTCAAGCTTTTGCCCCCACGTTTTCTCCGGGATCACAAGGTCTACGTACCGCACCGCCTCAAGCATGGCCTTCCGCGCCTCGTAGCTGTGGTAGGCTTTTTTGTTTTTCAGCCCGTTGAATTCGTCGGTGGAAAGGGCCACTATCAAATAGTCCCCAAGCTGCCTAGCCCGCCGCAATAACTGGATATGCCCGTAATGCAGCAGGTCGAAGGTGCCGTAGGTTAAAACTCTTTTCATGTTTTATCACCGTTTGTTTTATTCACCCGTTCATTTTCCGGCAAATCCAGCCCCAGCGTCCCGCCGGGATTCATGATATTATTGGGGTCGAAGTGCTTTTTCAAGGCTCTGTACACGTCCATGACCTCCGCCGTGATCTGCGCCTCAAGCCACGGGGCGGTCATCTTGCCTATGCCGTGGTGGTGGCTCATTGCCGCGCCGTACTTTTGTATGTTGTCCATTATGCCATACTGGTATTCGAGGTATTCGTCTATCTCGCTCATTTTCGCCATGAAAATAAAGTAAAGGTTCACGCCCTGGGGGTAGAAATGGGACATATGGGTCATATGTATGGTGTTTTTGCGGTTTTTTGAGAATTTCCTCACCCCGTCGTAGATGGGCATGAAATTGTCCCAGTTGACGGAGCATTCTATTGTGTCTATCATCAGGCCGTAGTCGCCCATATCCTCGCGCAGGTAGGGGTCGGTGAAGCGGCCGTGCTCCCAGCCCTTTGTCGGCAGGCCGGTGGTGTACATCCCGCCGTATTTTTTCGCGACCTTTTTTATGCCTTTGAAAAGGTTGTCCGAAAAGCTTTTTTCACCTTCCGTAAAGCCCAG
>WREG01000197.1 GCA_009779455.1 Oscillospiraceae bacterium | reverse complement strand
GTCCGCGACATATTTAAGCGCAGTCATGGCGTTATATACGGGCGTTTGCGGGCTATAGTTATAGCTGTTGATATCGTTGCCGTCCATGCCCATCAGCCGCTGCATATGCGAAAGGGACTGATATGCCATTGATGAAAAAACGGAGATGCCGTTATAAAAATACCATGAAGGGTCCATATGGGTCCTCCAATTGGAAAGCTCCATGCGGTAAAAGCCGTTTTCGTCTTCAATTTGCCCCAGTTCAGCCATAACCTCCTGAAAATCGGAAAGATCCTCCACAAAATGCACCTTTGCCTGATTCATCTCATAATTCGGTGTGCTTGCCACTATGACTTCGGTCGCGCAGCAGCAGACAAGCAGTGAAATCATGGCTTTAGCGTTATACACCGGGTTTTTTATAAGCCAGAAAACGAATACATAGACGGCGACGAAAACTATCGTCGTCCAAAAAACCGTATCGGTGACGTTTTTCGAGCCCATTTCCTGAACAAGCACGGCAAAACCCATCACCCCGACGCCCACGCCCAATATTTGCCCCGGGGTAAACTCATACAGCCGGGTAAAAGCCTTATACGCTAAAATCAATATAAAAAACGAATAAGCGAACGAAAACCTGTACGGCAGGTCATTCGGGAAATGGAAAGCGTGCCATATATAGTTTAGTTTATTCAGGTTGAAGCTGAAATAAAATAAAGTCAAAAACATTACGCTTAGTGTTTTTTCCCGCGAGGTTATTTTTTTCGAAAATAAATAAAGGGGGACAAGCATTACTGTTATAATGCCGCAGTAAACATTGGGCAGCACGTTTTCGCCGCTGCTCCTTATGGTCGGGTCCGCCCCCGCCAAATGGTTCGCCAAAAAATGAAAGACATTGTAATAGGACTTGTAATCTTCCGGGAACGGGTTGTTGTCGGGGTTGGTCGCCGAGGTCGCCCGCAAAATAAAAAACAGGGGAAGGAGCGCCGCCGCCGCCAGCATTATCGCGGTAATTGAAGATACGGCGAATTTTACCCCGGCCTTAAAGAATTTTGTGCCTGCAAGCCTTCTATAGTTATAGAGGAGATTATGCCCCAAGGGCAGCGATTTTGCTTCGCTTAGACTGAGCTCATCTTCAAAACCCCGCGACTTGTCCGACATTTTGTTTTTAATAAAGAAATAATAGAGGAAATACAGCGCGGAGAGGATGCATACCATAAAACCGATATAATATGTGGCGTACATCAATAAGGCCAGGCTTAATATATATAAAGTCGCCTTTTTGCCGTTTATGATTTTTTCGATGCCGTACAAAATCACGGGATACAGGTACATTGCGTCCAGCCACATAACGTTCCAGTAATAAGCTATAAAATACCCGCAGAAAGCGTATAAAAGCCCGAACGCGGCGGCTGAGCCGTCGTGCCTTCCCAAGGATTTTTTTATAAACCATGTGAACGTCCCTGCGGAAAAGGCGGCTTTAATCAAAATCATGCCCGCTATGGCCTCGGTCATGTTTCTGTGGCCCAGGATCAGCATGATAACGGCGAAGGGGCTTGAAAGGTAATTTAAGGTATTCCCCAGAAAGCTGCTGCCCATCCCGGAGGCCCAGGAATAGACAAGGCTTTTATTCTGCATTATCCGCTCGTACAGCTCCGCGAACAGGGGCCCGTATTGATGGTAAAGGTCCATCCGCAGTATGGTCATGCCCTTCCCCATCGGTTCCGGCAGCATATCATAGACAAAAAACACGAAAATCATTATAAAACCCGCTATCAGCGCGGAATAATAACAATATTTGTTGTCAGCTATAAAGCGCGGCACGGCGATATTAAAAAATTTTCTTTTTTCTTTTTTCTTTTCCATTTTTACGACCGTTCCTTTAATTATTTCTTACAAATAATACAGCAAAGACATAGTACACTTTTTTTTAAAAAATGTCAATTAATTTATTATTAATGGTTTTTAAAACTCTGTTGTAATAATTTTGGACAAGACACCATACTCATTATTAATACGTAAAAAAGAAAGGATGGAAACAAATTGACAGACGCAAATGCCGGCAGGTTTGACGAAATTTTAGAATATTTGCCGGTCAAAATCAAATTTAAATTAAAAACGCTCCCGGAAAATATAAAAGGCTCTACGCAGGAGATACGCCTCCGGGCGCAAAAACCGCTTGTTTTAAGCGGCACATACGGGACAGGCTTCATCAAAGAGACGGGCAGGCTCTCAATGCTGGATATTGCCGGCTGCGTCATTGTTTCCCCTGATGAAATAACGGATACAATCAGCAAATTATGCGGGTATTCGCTCCACACCCACCAGCAGAGCATAAACGATGGGTTTGTTGCCTTCGGGAACGGCCACAGGGCGGGGATAGGCGGCACGGCGTCGACCGAAAACGGGCGGATAACGGGGATGCGCCGCTTTAATTCCGTAAATATAAGGATAGCGAGGGAGCATTGCGGCGCGGGCAGCGAAATAACGGGCACGGTTTTTAAACGGGGATTGAAAAGCGTCATAATTTCAGGCGAACCGTCGTCGGGGAAAACGACTGTGCTGCGCGACCTCTCGCGGCAGCTTTCTTCCGGGTTCGCGGGATGTTTTTATAAGGTTGCAATTATTGACGAACGGGGCGAAATAGCCGCCGCCAATGCGGGGAGCGCACGAAACGACATAGGCGTTAACTGCGACGTGCTCAGCTGCTACCCGAAAGGAACGGGGATAATCCACGCTCTCCGCTCCCTTTCCCCGGAAGTCATTGTTTTGGATGAAATAGGCGATATGGAAGAAATCTGCGCGATTGAGCAGGGGCTGAACTCAGGGGTAAAATTTATCGTCAGCATCCATGCGGGGTCATTCGCGGAGCTTTACGAAAGGCCGCAGTTTCAAAGGCTGCTGCGGACAAAAGCTTTTGACAGCGTCGTTCAGCTTGCTGATAAATCAACCCCGGGCAAAGTGCGGAAAATAATAAAGGCCGGTGAGATACAAAATGAGATATTTGGGGCTGGCGGCGCTCATGACGTCGTCGATATTGACGGCCGCGTTTTTTCAGGCTTAACGCTGCAGCGCGTTAAGGAGCTTGTGGGTATCAGGCTTTTTATCCGTAATTATATGACACAGCTCAAATATTCACGGCTGCCCCCTGAAGATATCCTTATAAATTATTGCCGTCAGGGCGTTTCGCACCCTCCGTTTTTTATTTTGGACTGTTATAAATATATTAATCGCGGGGACGGTTTTCACGTTTCGTGGGGCAAAGCGAAAAGCCGCGCGCTGAAAAGCGAAGACCTTGCAGCCGCCGCTTCTTTCGGCGAACGCTTAGGGACGACGGACATTGACGGGCAGCTGCGCCATTGCGAAGAATACACGGAGCTTTTCGGAAACCTTATTGAAAGCGCCAGAGAGCATTCGAAAAAATATTCGGAAATATATACAGCCCTCGGCGTTCTCGCGGGCGCGGCAATTGTTATAATGTTTTTATGATTTCGGAGGGTGCGAATGGATATTTTTACCGTTTTTAGAATCGCCATTATCGGGATAATCGTCATTATTATGAATTCGGTCATGAAGGGCGCGGGGAAGGACGAATATACCATACTCGTCACGCTCGCGGGGCTTGTCGTGATATTGATGATGATCCTGCCGAGCGTCATGAACCTGTTCAATTACATAGTAACTATGTTTGACTTATGATTAAAATTATCGTTTTCAGCTTATTTGCGGTGATTATTATAACCGTCGTAAAACAGCAAAAGCCTGAATACGCCCTTGCCATGCAGCTGGGCTGCGCGGCAGCCGTATTGGCGCTCATCATCCCCGAAATAAAGACGCTTTTGGACTTTTCGGAAGGGTTTTTTGAAGACGCGGGCATAAATAACGGGTATTTCGCGCCACTTTTGAAGGCACTCGGCATCGCGGTGGTAACGCAGTTCGCTTCCGACGTATGCAATGACGCGGACGAAAAAGCTCTGGCCGGAGCGGTGGAGCTTGCGGGAAAAACTTTTATATTGATTTTGGCCGTGCCCGTATTGAAAGCGGTTATGCAGATGGCTATGAATTTATTTATGGTTTAAGGCAACCTCTAAAAACCTTCTTCAATGGTTATGCGAGATAAAATTTCGCAGACCGCGAAAGACGACGAAGCCTTACTGTCGCAAGGCAAGGAGGATGACAAAGGTCTGCGGGATTTTAGCCGC
>WREG01000196.1 GCA_009779455.1 Oscillospiraceae bacterium | reverse complement strand
GAAACCGACGTCCCGTTATGTATGTTTTAAATATTAGTTAAACAAATTTTGGAAAAACAGGATTATCGCCTGAATAATGGAGCAGAGCCACGCGAAGAAATTCCAGGGGGTGGGGTCGGGATCCGGGCCGGGGTCTGTGGCTTCCGTCCATGAGGCGTAGAGCGTGACATCGCCGGTTATCGGCGCATTGAAATCGAACAGCACGCCGCCCGCGCCGCTTCCCGTGCGCCAGCCGCTGAATGCATAGCCCTCTTTCGCCGGGTCGGCGGGCTTTGCGGCCAGCGCGCCGTCCGCGACCTGAACGGCCGTGACAGCGCCGTCAACATCAAAGCTGACTGTGTAAGCGACGGGAGGGGCGGAGGGTATTTTCACCCAGACATAGCCCGCGCCGTCTGTGTATTCGTCGTAGCCGGGTTTGCTTGAAACGGCGGCTTTGTCGTCGATGGTATAAAGAACATCGTCAAATGTTATATATTGGCTTGCTATAATTTTTCCATTGACAACAAGGTTTCCGCTTTCAATAATGACAGCGCCCGTACCCGGTACAATACCCGAGCCGCCCGCTTCACCTATATCAAAATCATAAACAATTATATCGCCGCCTACAGTCAAATCTCCGTTATATAAAAAACCTCCGCAAATCCATCCGCTATATAATAAACCTAATTTAGATGAAACGGTTATGTTTCCGCCTACGGTTGCTGTTCCGCCTTCCGCTACGTAAATTGGCATTAAAACTGCATTTATATCGCCGGTTATATTTGCATTGCTTTTGTCTGTAACCATAACCACCGCGCTATGGCTTTTCGATGTAATATTTCCGTTGATGTTAAGTTCACTTTGACTTCTGCAAATAATATGGCCTTCCGGGTTATAATGTTTTATATCAAATGTTATATCACCATTTACCGTTAAAATACTATTTTCAATTGCGCCAATTATTGCATCATCTCCTGATATTGTCATGTTTCCGTATACCGTTATACTGCTTCCATTAATCGCCCCCATCATTGTGTCATATGTTGAAATAAAACCATCGTTAATCGTTAAGTTGCTGTTATCGTCTATCTGTACTGCTGATTGGAACACGGAAAACTTGCCGTTTATCACCATATCGCTGTCGCACACTTCCAGCCATATGCCATATGCGTCGAGATTGTTGCTTATTGTCAATTTGCTGTTTGTAAACAAATATACCTCTGCTATATATACGGACAAATCACCGTTAATTGTGATATCGCTGTTTCCGAGGGTAAAACTGGTAGCTTTAAACAGCCATTCATATCCGTTTAAATCAAAATCGATTTGTTTGTTTTCGATTGTTAGCACTTGAAAATCCTCAGTTGTTTCATCATATTGGCCGCAGGTAATATCTGTCAAAAACTTGATAGTTGTCGGCGTGTTGTCAGGCACGGCGGCCAGCGCGTCATCCAAGGCCGCATACCCGAAGCCTTCTATTTCGCAGACAAATTCATCCTCCGCGAAGGCATAAAGCCCCGCCGACATAACAGCCGCCAGCAGCAAAGCGAATAAAGCGATGCCCAAAACTTTTTTCTTCATGACACATTCTCCTGTCGATATTATATTTGGATAATCAACCCATTAACCATTTTAGCACTTAAACGAATAAAAAGCAATAATTAATTTAAAGTTTTTTAACTTTTTTAAATGAATTTTATTAATTGTTGTTGCATTTTTGTTATTATTGTTGTATAATGGGTGAAAAATAATAAAGAGCGTGCGAAAACGCTCTGCGGAAGGACAATTTGAAAATATAAGATTTTCAAACCTTCATCGAAAGGAAGGACACAGGCATGTTTGACAAAGAATTTGTAGCAAAATTAGGCAAAAGAAGCATCAGCCGCGACCCGGCGCTGACAAAAGAGCGCATAAACGCGGCGTGGAAAGCGGTTTCAAAAGAAAAACAGCAGGAAGTCCTGTCCCTTGCGGCCGTCCCCTACAGCACGGCATACAGGGTCCGCTCGACGGGCATTATCACCGTCAAAATGACAATAGCCTTTTCACAGGTGCTGGATCTCGACCCGTATTACTTAATCGGCGCGGTTCCCGAAAACGCGGGCTATTCCCTTGATTCCGCGAAAAAGCTGCTTACGGCGAACAAGTACGGCAAGGCGGTCAAGGAATATGAGAGAAACGTCAGGATTGCCAAAGCGGAGCAGGCCAAAGCCGAAGCCGAGGCTGAAACCGAAGCCGAAGCTGCCCCCGCCGAAGCCGCCGCCGACGCGGCGGTCAAAGAGCTGACCCCCCAGGCGGCCATACAGAAATTGAACGAGGAAGACATAATGACGCTTTTCCGCGGCCTCATCATAAAAGCCGGGACGGGAAGGCCTCAGGCCATCGCCGATATCACAAGGATAACGGAAATTTTGCTGGGGTAAATTCCTTCATGTAAAATAATCATCATCATTTTATCATAAGATGATGATGATTAATTATTCGCCTGAAAAATCAATTACAAAAGGAAAAAAAGATTATGCCCTCGTTGAGCATCCTTATAAAACCCGCCTCCGGCAGCTGCAACCTGCGGTGCGGGTACTGTTTTTACCATTCGGTCGCCGAAAGCCGCGAAATAGAAAATTACGGCGCAATGCCCCCCGGAACATTGGAAACGCTTGTAAAAAAGGCGCTTGATTACGCTGACGGCAGCTGCGTTTTCGCGTTCCAGGGCGGCGAGCCGACCCTGGCGGGTTTGGCGTTTTATGAAAAACTGATAGAATACCAAAAAAAATATAATTATAAAAAAATAGAGATAAACAACGCCGTCCAGACGAACGGCATTCTTATAGATGAAAAATGGGCGGAGTTTTTTGCCCGAAACAACTTTTTAGTGGGGCTGTCCGTTGACGGCATTAAAAAAATCCATGACCAAAACCGTTTTGCGGCGGGAGGAGCCGCCACCTTCGGCAAGGTCATGGAAACCGCCCGTATATTTAACGAGGCGGGCGTTCAATACAACATACTTTCCGTCGTCACGAAGGATTCATACAAATACGCGGAGCAGTCCTACCATTTTTTCAAAAAAAACTGCACCCGCTACCTCCAGTTTATCCCCTGCCTCGACCCGCTGGGGGAGGAAAGGGGCCATAACGCATGGTCGCTGACCCCCGCAGGCTATTTAAAATTCCTCAAAATAATTTTCGGCCTGTGGCACAAAGATTTGAAAAGCGGGAACCCCGTCAGCGTCCGCTGGTTCGACAATATCCTGAATATGGTAATGGGCGGCCCGCCCGAAGCCTGCGGCATGTCCGGCGTCTGCGGCTGCCAGTTTGTGACGGAAGCCGACGGAAGCGTATACCCCTGCGACTTTTACGTTACTGACGGGTGGAAAATCGGCAACATTCTCGAAAACGGCTTTGGAGAAATGCGGGATTCCCCGGTCTGCGCCGGTTTTATAAAGGAATCCCTGTCCCTGCATCCCGATTGCAGGGTTTGCGAATGGTTTGCGCTGTGCCGCGGCGGATGCAAACGCGAGCGGGAGCCGTCAAACGACGGGAAGGGAGCAAAAAATTACTTTTGCGAATGCTACAGGGAATTTTTTAAGTTTTCGGCGCCGAAACTTCAGAAAATAAACTTTCACCCGCAGATCGGCGGGTGAAAGTTCTGTTTATATTTTTATTGCGGGATTGTCAGGTTTATGCCGGCATTGTTACCAGAATATCCATCCCCAAAGCAGCTCAAGGAAATTATTCGCCCTGTCTCTTGTGGCGTAGCCCAGCATACGCCATGTCCAGTAGCGGGGCGTGAAATTATATATGCCCAAACGCTCAGATTCCTCTACCGTTACATAGGAGTGATCGAAGCCGTGGTTGGCAACGTTAAGCTCCCAAATGTCCCTAAGCAATTGCTTGTTGTTGTTTCCGTCAAATGAAAACATCCCGAACAGGCTCTTTAAGGTGTCTGTCTTCCAGACTCTGTATGAAATCTCGTCCCGGCGTACATTGACCAGTTGCCGTTCATCCTCGGTCAGCTCCTTTGCTTTTGCCCATAAACCGTCAACATAGGCTCTTTCCCCGCGTGTCATATACAGCAGCCCTTTGTTTGCGGGGCCTGTCGTGCGCTCAAAGTGATATGTTTTGCCTAAAATCGTGCGGCCCGTGAGCTCATCCCCCATGACGCGGATGTATTCCCTTATATACTGCCATCCGTCGCCGTAATACTTCGGGAG
>WREG01000195.1 GCA_009779455.1 Oscillospiraceae bacterium | reverse complement strand
TGACTTATGAATCATGCATTATGCATTTCCTTAAGTTCCTCAATTATTTCATCATGCCTTTTTTCCGTCAGCTTGTAAAACAAAAACGGCAGCGTGCCGACTATGTTGCTTATTACGGAGGCATATGCCATAGATTTAAAAATAGGGGCGCGGACAGCGGCATCGTTCAAAACCTCGTAATCGTCCTTCAAACCGTATTTCTGATAAAAGGCGGGGAGGATAAGCCCCGTCGCAAGGCCCAGCCCTTTGCCCAGCATCCCGCTGGACTGATTCATAAAGCCCTCCAGCCTTTTGCCGGTTTTCAGCTGATGGTAGTCATACACGTCCGCCCACATCGACTGCGTAAGCACATATTCGCCGCCGGTCCCGAGTTTCGACAGGTACATCAGCGGGAAAAACATCGCGGGCCTGTTCATAACGAAAAGCATCAGGATATTCGCTATCCCCGTCAATGAATACCCGTATATAAGGGATTTCTTTTTCCCGAACTTTTTCTCCAGCAGCGGCGCCAATAACATGCCGGGAACGGAAGCGGTCCCCATAATCGCGTTCATAAGGCCGAGCAGATAGTCTTTTTTTATCTGATAGACGCAATACCAGCCGATTATCCCGGAATTCGCGCCCCTGAGCGCGCCCAATATATTAGCGCTTGTTATCAGCCAGAAATATTTGTTGCCGGAAACCTGAGAAAGCCCGTTTAAAAATTTAACCTTTGCAACATAATCCTTCGGCACGATTATTTTTTCTTTTGTGTTTTTAAAAGCCAGCAACCCTAAAAACACGCCCGGTATGGTAAATATCGGGAAAAACAGTTTATATGTAAAAACCTTTGTCATGCCCCCGGTCTTTGACGAAAGGACGGGCAGCAATATATCGACGACGGACGGCCCGAAGTTATAAACTATTGCGCTTATAGACAACAGCGAAGTGCGTTCCGGCCCGTTCGGGGTCAGGACCTGCCCCAGACTGTTAAAAGCCGTCAGATATAAGTCCTGGAAAATCATCACCCCGGCGTAGGAAAGGCTTATTGTGACGCATTTTCTCATATATTCCATTTCAGGATTGATAAAAGCCGTATATATCAAAAAAATGACCGTTGGGAAGCCCATATAAAGCAGGTACGGCCTGAATTTGCCGTATTTGCTTTTTGTATTGTCGATAAGGAAGCTCATGAACGGAGCCTTCACTATGCCGATAATACTCATGATAATATTCATTATTTGCAGGTGTACGGGCATGATATTATAAGCCGAGCCGGTCAAAAAACAGGTGGATTTTAATTCCACATATGTATATATTTTATTTATCGTATTGACCCCTATGCCGCCCACGCTGTAGGCGGTAAATTCCCTGTAGGGTATGTATTTGCCCTCAGGCGGGGTGTTCCAGTTGGTTCTTACGCTTTTTACCGCGGGTTTTATTTTCCCGGCGGCTTCTTTTAAATTCAAATTCATCTTTTCACCCTACTTTTTAAATAATTCCGACGACAAATACCTCTCCCCGCCGTCGGGCAGAAGTACGACTATGTTCTTTCCCTTCATTTTATCCCGTAAAGCTATAATGCTTGCCGCACAAAGGGCCGCACCGGATGAAATACCCACGAGCAAGCCCTCTGATTTGGCGGCGAGACGGGCTTCCGCGAAGGCCTGTTCCCCTGTAATATCAATTATTTCGTCGATTATCGGCATATTAAGGAGCGGCGGGACAAAATTCGCTCCCATACCCTGTAAAGCGTGAGAGCTTGCCACTCCTCCCGTCAACACGGGCGATTCTGCGGGCTGCACAGCCACGATTTTTATCTTTTTGTTATAGGCTTTCAGCACCTCGCCCACGCCCGTTATGGTTCCGCCCGTGCCGACGCCTGCCACGAAGCAGTCAATGTTGCCGTATGTGTCCTTTAATATTTCTGCGGCGGTCGTCGTCCTGTGGATATTCGGGTTTTCGGGGTTGCCGAATTGGTCGGGCATATAGGAATCGGGGTATGATTTGTTAAGCCGCTTCGCCTGCTCAACCGCGCCTGTCATACCTTTTTCGGCAGGGGATAATATAACTTCCGCCGACAGGGCTTTCATCAGTTTTACGCGCTCTTCGCTCATATTTTCGGGCATAACCAATATCAGCCTGTAACCTTTTACCGCCGCCGCGAACGCGAGGCCTATGCCCGTGTTGCCGCTGGTCGGCTCGATTATCACGGTGTCTTTTCCTATTAGGCCCGCTTTTTCGGCGCATTCCAGCAGATGCACGGCCACCCTGTCCTTTACGCTCCCCAAGGGGTTGAAATATTCAAGCTTGGCGATGACATTCCCTTTCAAGCCCTTGCTCTCCCCGTATCTTTTAAGCGCCGCCATTGGCGTGTTGCCCACAAGCTCCGTTATATTTTCGGCTATCCTGGCATTTTTACCGATGCCGAAGCCCAGTTTGAATTCATGCATATGGCTCAACTCCATCATTTTACTTCTTAACCCCTAAATATTCGTCTTTGGTCACGGCGTAAAAAGGGTCCCCGTTGCGATCCGCGAACTCTTTTGAATGGTTTTCCTGCGTATATTTAAATTTAAAGCCTGTTTTTTCCAGCGTTTTTACTGCGGCTTTATTTTCTTTCCGGCAAACGGCAACGATTTCATTCAACCCGACAGTGTCGAACCCGTATTCGAGCATGGCCGCGGACGCTTCCGCCGCGAACCCCTGATTTTGATGCTCCTTCCCTATTAAAACGAACATTTCCGTTTGCTTGGGGTCGGTAATAAGCTTGCCCAGGCCGACCCAGCCGATGTGCGCGCCGGTTTCTTTTAAAGTTATGTAAAAACAATAGGTAAAACGCCTGTTAAAGCTCAAATTATATGAACCCGCCCACCGGTTGAAAAGCTTTTTATATCTTTCAGGCGTCATTTCGCCTATATTTTTATACCTGATCTCTTCGATCCCCCCCGCCAATTTGCAAAAGCCCTCGAAATCATCCTTTGCAAACGGGCGTATCATCAGCCTCCCGGTTTCAATGCGTGTGTTTTTTGCCGTGTTTTTACTGTTTAAAATACCCATTATGCCCTCCTGTTTATGCCGGTCAACTCTAAAATTTTAATAATCAAGCAATTTTAATTGTACCTTAATTTTCTTGCAAAGTAAAGCGGTTTCATAAAAAACTTTACGCCGTTTTTTATTGTTTTTTCATTTTCTCTTGATATATATATAAATTTATGCTATAAATAATATATATGTATAAATTTGAGCTGCAATATAATGCAATTATGGAAATCAAAGAATTTGCCCACGCTAAAATCAATTTAATGCTCGACATCCGCGGCAAACTGCCGGACGGATACCACAGCATATACACGATTATGCAAACCGTAGGGCTTTATGATGAAATTTATGTCAAAAAGTGTGACGGCGGCATTGCTGTTTCCTGTTCCGACAGCAATATTCCGAACGGACAGGGAAATATAGCTTATAAGGCTGCGGAAAACTTTTTTTCCTATATTTCTAATTCCTCTGCGGACGCGGAAATATATATAGAAAAAAACATCCCCCACGGCGCGGGCCTCGGGGGCGGCAGCGCTGACGCGGCGGCGGTTATACGCGCTTTGGATAAGCTTTATGAAACAGGGCTTTCGGCCCGCGAGCTTTGCCTTATCGGCGAAAAAACAGGATCCGACGTGCCGTTTTGTATTACAGGCGGAACCGCGCTTTGCCTTGACACCGGGCAGGTAATCGCCCCCCTGCCGCCTTTCCCTCCTTATTATATGGTAATAGTAAAGCCCCCCTTGTCCGTTTCCGCCGCGGAAGCCTATGCCGCTTACGACAAAAAAGGTTATATACGGCATCCGGACAATGAGAGGCTTCTGAACGCCGCCGTCAGGGGGGATTACGCCGAATTTTTCAAATACTCGGCGAACGTGTTCGAGCAGGTCATAGATATCCCTGAAAGGGTTGACATAAAAGATAAAATGCGCGGAAACGGAGCCTTATTCACCTGCATGACAGGCAGCGGCTCGGCCGTTTACGGTATTTTTGAGAATAAACAGGATGCGGAAGCCTGCATATGCACCTTGAAGAAGCGCTATGAACACGTTTATCCAACGGGCAGCGTATAAAACACAAAAAAAACCATATTGCAGGGGGCGGCGTCCTCGACGCCCCTTTTATAAATTTATCTGAAACAAAAAACGAAAGGAAAATCAAAAATGTCAAAGAAATCAACGAAAAAAAAGAAAAACC
>WREG01000194.1 GCA_009779455.1 Oscillospiraceae bacterium | reverse complement strand
GTTTGTTTCCGTTCTCGGCATTAAACCGGGCGGGACTACGGACGACGGGATGTTCACCTTTGAGTTCTGCGAATGCCTGGGCGTTTGCGACTACTCCCCCGCAGTCCTTGTCAACGACAAGGTTTTCGGCAACCTGACCGCCGCTTCTCCGGCGGAAATAATCGCCGACTACCGGAAAGGAGTTTTGCAATGATACAGGAATCAAGGCTTCTATTGCGCAACGTGGACGTAATAAACCCCGTTGACGCTTACGCCTATATTAATGCCGGCGGCTACGCCGCTTTAAAAAAAGCCGTATCTATGGACGGCTCTGACATCATCAATGTCATAAAGGCCTCGAAGCTCCGCGGCAGGGGCGGCGCAGGTTTCCCGGCAGGGTTAAAATGGGGCTTCGCATATAATACGCAGGCGGGTCAAAAATACATAGTCTGCAACGCCGACGAGGGCGAACCCGGCACAAACAAAGACAGGTTTTTGCTCTCGGGCGACCCGAACGCCGTTTTTGAGGGGATGGCGATAGCGGGCAGGGCCGTGGGCGCGGACAAAGGCTATATTTACCTCCGCGCGGAATACCCGTATATTATGCCGATTCTCGAAAAAGCCATAGAAAACGCCAAAGCGGCGAACTGTTTGGGCAATAATATCTTCGGTTCGGATTTCAATTTCGATATAGAGGTATGCTCGGGCGGCGGCGCTTACGTATGCGGCGAGGAAACGGCGCTTCTCGAATCAATAGAGGGAAAACGCGGCGAACCCCGCTTCAAACCGCCCTTCCCCGGCGTATCGGGGCTTTACGGCAAGCCGACCGTTATAAATAACGTGGAAACCCTCGCCAACGTGCCTCTTATTATAAATAACGGCGCGGAATGGTATACGGGCATAGGGACCGAAAAATGCCCCGGAACCAAGCTTTACACGTTAAGCGGAAATGTGAAAAACAGGGGTACATATGAATTCCCGATGGGCGTCAACCTTCGCGACCTTATATACGAAGCCGGCGGCGGCATTGAAAACGGCAGGAACCTGCTGGCCGTCCAGACCGGCGGCGCGTCATGCCCGATAATAAACGCTTCGCAGATAGATTTCAACCTTGATATCGAGCAGGCGTGGGACGCGGGGGCTTCCCTCGGCTCAGGGGCGATGCTCATTATCGACGACAGCAACGATATGCTTGACGTTTTAAGGAACATACAGTCGTTTTTCGTACACGAATCCTGCGGGAAATGTACGCCCTGCCGCGAAGGGAACAAGCGACTGTACGAGCTTATCAGCAAATTCGTGAAAGGCAGGGGGACGGCGGAGGACGTCGAAACCATAAAAGACTTGGCGTCCACAATGTCTATGGCTTCGCTCTGCGGTTTGGGACAGGCCGCGTCTTCAGCAGCAGAATCTGTTATATCCAATTTCCCGCAAGCCTTTAACATTAAATCTACAGAAGGGGGGCTTTCATAATGCCGAAAATCACTATAGACGGACAAGCCATTGAAGTAAAGGACGGCTCAACCGTATTGGACGCCGCCAAATTATTGAATATTAAAATACCTACGCTTTGCTATCATCCGGATCAGGCCGTGAAGGCCAACTGCCGCATATGCGTGGTAGAGGTCGAAGGCCAAAGGGTTCTCCAGCCCGCCTGCGCCTTCCCCGTTACGGAAGGCATGGTCGCAAAGACCAATTCGCCCAAGGTTCGGAAGGCCCGCGAAAATATATTGGAGCTTATCCTGGCCCATCATCCGCAAAATTGCCTTTATTGCTACCGCAACGGCAACTGCGAGCTGCAGACGGTCACGCAGGATATGCATTTCGTAAAAATGCCGCGCTATCAGCAGGCCTTAAGATGCAACGGCGAGATGGATTTATCGTCGCCTTCAATAATCAGGAACCCGGGCAAATGCATAGTCTGCGGGCGATGCGAATACGCCTGCTCTAATATCCAGTCCGTATACGCCCTCGCGAAAGAGGGAAGGGGCTTTGACACGGTGTACGCCACACCCTACGGCAAACCTTTGGCGGACAGCCCCTGCGTAAACTGCGGCCAGTGCGTGCAGGCCTGCCCCGTGGCGGCCCTCAACATCCGCAATGACACGGAAGAGGTTTGGGACGCCATCGCGGACGAAAAAAGGACGGTCATCGCACAGGTCGCGCCCGCCGTCCGCATAACCATAGCGGAAGCCCTCGGCGAGGAGCCGGGAACCGTCAGCACGGGCCGCCTTGTCACGGCGCTCAAAAGAATGGGCGTTGACACGGTTTTCGACACGAATTTCACCGCCGACCTCACAATTATGGAGGAAGGCACGGAGCTTTTGACGCGGCTCAACGACGGCGGCAAGCTGCCTATGATAACCTCATGCAGCCCCGGCTGGATAAAGTTCTGCGAAACCTATTACCCCGACCTTTTGCCGAACCTTTCAAGCTGCAAATCCCCCCAGGGGATGTTCGGCGCTCTAATAAAGACATATTACGCCGAAAAGCTCGGCAAAGCCCCCGAAGACCTTTTCAGCCTTTCCATAATGCCCTGTACGGCCAAAAAATTCGAGGCGAAGCGGCCCGAACTGGGGAGAAGCGGCAGCCCCGACGTTGATACGGTAATTACCGTGCAGGAGCTTGCCGATATGATAAAATCATCGGGCATTTCGTTCAAAGACCTGCCCGAAACGGACTTCGACGACCCGTTCGGCCTCGGCTCAGGCGCAGGCGAGATATTCGGCGCCACGGGCGGCGTTATGGAAGCGGCTTTGCGTACGGTTTACGAAGTCGTGACCGGGAACGAGCTTCCGAACGTCAATTTTACCGACTGCCGCGGTTTTGAAGGCATAAAGGAAGCGACGGTGCAGGTCGGCGCGCTGGCTGTAAAAGTCGCCATCGCCCACGGTCTGGGCAATGCCCGCAAGCTGATGGACGCCGTCAGGAGCGGCGAGGCGGACTACCACTTCATAGAGGTAATGGCCTGCCCCGGCGGCTGCATAGGCGGCGGCGGCAACCCCTTCAAGAACCACGCCAAGATGGAGCCGCGCCTGAAAGCCGTCTACACGACGGACGAGGCCCTGCCCGTCCGCAAATCCCATAAAAACGCTGCTGTTGAGGCGCTATACAGGGAATTTTTAGGCAAGCCGAACAGCCATAAATCCCACGAGCTGCTGCATACCCATTATACGGACAGGAGCGGCGTTTTGGATTAAGGCATAAAACTCTATAAGTGGCTGACGCATAATTGTAATTTTGCGTCAGCCACTTATATTATCACTTATAATACATAAAGAACTGGCATTTAAGCATCCCGTTATACAATTTCCGCCGTTTGTCCGCTTTCCTGCCGAAATGCTTCTCGAAATCCTCGTCGGCGGTTATAATATTGTAGCTCCGGCCTTTTTTGTTTTCAAAAACGCGGCCCATTGACTTATATATTTCATTCGCCGTCCGCATGTCGGCCATTCTTTCGCCGTAGGGCGGGTTGGTTATCACCGTGCCCTTTTCCGTTTTTATCATATCCTTGAAATCCCTGATATCGGCGTTTTCAAAGGTTATCAAATGCCCGACGCCCGCCCTTTCGGCGTTTTTTTTCGCTATTTCTATGGCGGAAGCGTCTATGTCCGAGCCGAAAGCGGTAAAAACGCTGTCTTTTTTTGATAAATCCTTCGCCCTTTCCCTTTCTTTCGCCCAAATACCGCCGTCCATCCACCCCCAGCTTTCGGCGGAAAATTTGCGGTTTATGCCCGGCGCGATATTATTCGCAAGCATTGCGCCCTCGATCAATATGGTTCCGGAGCCGCACATGGGGTCGTAAAGGGCGTGGTATTCCCTCAGCTGCGCGAAATTGCACAGGGCGGCGGCCAAAGTCTCTTTTATCGGGGCGATATTCGCCTGCAGCCTGTAGCCCCTTTTGTGAAGCCCCGCGCCCGAAGCGTCGATAAGCAGTGAAACGGTGTTTTTCATTATCGAAAACTGAATTTGGTATAAGGCCCCCGTATGGGGGAACCATTCAAGGCGGTATTTAAGCTTTAGTTTCTCGACCACCGCTTTTTTTATTATGGATTGGCAGTCGCTGACGCTGAAAAGGTCTGAGTTCAGGGAATAGCCCTTTACGGGGAAATCCGCGTCCTTCGGGAGGAAATTTTCCCAAGGCAGGGCTTTCGTCCCTTCGAAAAGCTCTTCAAAACTGCGGGCCTCAAACGCGCCCGCTAAAATTTGCACCCGCTCGGCGTACCTTGAGCATATATTCG
>WREG01000193.1 GCA_009779455.1 Oscillospiraceae bacterium | reverse complement strand
CTATTATGTCGCCGACCTTCACCTCGTATGAAGCCCTTGCCTGCTTCCCGCCTACCGCAACGTGCTTGGCGTCGCAAAGCTCGTTCGCGACGGTCCGCCGTTTGACCAGCCGGGACACCTTTAAGTATTTGTCAAGCCTCAAAATTTTCACCTTCTTTTGTATTATTATCGTTTTTTTAATATAATAAACATAATTTTGTTTTTCATGATAAACCATCGCAAAAAGGAGGAACTTTCGCTCCCCCTTTTCACAATTTTTCCAATAAAGATTAAGTTAATTAAAATTATTTCGCGACTGCATCTTTAAGCGCCTTGCCGGCCTTGAAAACGGGAGCTTTTGAAGCGGGGACTGAAATGGCTTCGCCGGTTCTGGGATTCCTTGCCTGCTTTGCCGCGCGGTCGCGAACCTCAAAGCTGCCGAAGCCTACCAGCTGTACGCTTTCGCCTGCGGCGAGGGCTTCCGTTACGGCGGCTGTGAACGCGTTTACGGCGTCCTCGGCGGCTTTTTTTGTAAGTCCTTCTTTTGCTGCGATAGCGTTTACGAGTTCTGTCTTGTTCATCGTTTATCCTCCTTATTTTTTTATATCCTAATCTGGCATCATCAATAATTTGGTGCCGGGTTGGAAGCATTATTTATTATGAACATTCGGTATAATGCCGCGTCCCTTGGGACGGGTATTATAATATCAAAAACCTTTTGATACCCCGCAGTCTTGCTTTTGGGAAAGCTCATTGGGCAGCGGATAAAAATTTCTGACCGCTGACCACTGTCTGCTAATCAGTAAACTTTGATTTTTCCCACAAAACGTCGAGTTCTTCATTCGCCATGTCCTTCATGTTTTTGCCGGACGCCAAGGCTTCTTTTTCAACAAATGAAAACCGTTTCCGGAATTTGTCGTTCGCTTTATTCAATGAAAGCTCCGCGCTTATATGCAAAAACCTTGAAATATTTGCGGCTGAGAATAAAAGATCCCCTAATTCTTCTTCAATATGTTCGGTTTCGCTGTTTTTATATGCTGAATAAAGCTCTTCGGTTTCTTCCTTCAATTTTAAAAACGCCCCGTCAGAGTCCGCAAAATCAAGCCCGGCCTTTGCCGCTTTCGCCTGAAGCTTTTCGCTCCTCATGAGCGACGGCAGCTCTTTTGGCACCGCTTCCATCGCTTCCGTAAAGGTATCCTGCTTTTTTGACCTGCGTTTGATGTCGTCCCAGTTTGACAGCACCTCGTCGCTTCCCGATACGTCTAAATCACCGAAAACGTGGGGATGCCGCTCTATAAGCTTTTTGCATATGCCGTCCGCCACGTCGTTTATGTCAAATACGCCTTTTTCATCCTCCATGCAGGCGTGGAATACGACCTGCAACAAAACGTCGCCCAATTCCTCGCACAGCAGGCCCGGGTCCTTCTTATTGATTGCCTCGATTGCCTCGTATGTTTCCTCGATAAAATTTTTGGCTATGCTCTCATGGCTCTGTTCGCGGTCCCACGGGCAGCCGTCCGGCGAGCGCAGAAGCTTCATTATATTCACAAGGTCTTGAAAATTAAATTTTTTAGTGGCCGCAATGGTATAAATTTAAATCACCTTAAAATCAATTTAATTAATTTATTCGGGCGATAATTTGCAAGATGGAACATCTCTTACTACCCGACATTTAATTATGAATTATGAATTATCAATTATGGATTGCAAATACTTAATCTATTCTACCCTATAAATCCAAATTTTTCAAGTGTTTTCGCAATTTTTTCTCCTTTAGGGAGCATTAAAACGTCATATTTGGCAATTGTTTTGGTGAAAAGCAGGGCTAGAGCATAAATAATTATGGAAATTGCCACAGAAATTACGGCCGAAACCGTGATCCCGTTGATTCTTGCGTCGGGATTTCCCATTGGAATCACCTTTTTAAGCAGACCGAAGGAGGAATAAGTGCCTGCGGCCATCAAGACCGAACAAAAAAGCGGCTTCAAAAAGACCGAAGTTATGTTTATCCTTGTTTTGGTTTCCTTTATAAAATAAAACAGGTTTATTATGGCGATAAGGCTGAAAAAGGTGATTGAGCCGGCTATCGCCCCGTTTACGTTATATTTCGGGATGCCGACGAGTACATAATTCAGCCCTATTTTGAGGCCCGACGCGATAATAAGGGATCGCAGGGGGATATCCATCCGCCCGATGCCCTGCATCATGCTTGTCATGGGCTGCGAGAGCGAGAGCATAAACGCGCTCCAGGAATAGGCCATCATGATCGGGACGGTTATAGGCACGGATGAGATGCCCTTATACAAAAGCATAAGTATCGGCTCTGTGACAATGGCCATAACAAATCCGGCCGGCATTGCGATGAGCATTGAGACACGGATGACCGATTCCACCGTGGAGCGTATAGCTTTCCGGTTTTTAAGCGTCCACGCCTCCGACAACACGGGGATGGCGCTGATTCCGAGGGTCGCGGTGAGGGAGGGGAGCAGGTTCTTGAAATCCACAGCCATTTCGTATGCCCCGTAGAGGTAGATCTTCAGCTTGTCGTCGGGAAGAATCCCCGCTTTTGCGAGGGAGGCCTGATACATCTGCCTTATCAGCTCACCGTCCTGTGCTATTGCGCTTTGCAGGCGGAACTGTATGGACCAGGCGTCGATCAGGTTCGTAAGGTTCATTATAAAGGTCGTGGCTACAACGGGGATGGCTATTGATATCAGGGCGCGCAATATCCTTTTGTTCGATGCGGGGGGAGGGGAGGCGATTATCTCCGCCCTCGTAAAAGTATTGCCCTTGAAACGGTGATATATAACAAGATAAACATAGGCGACGACGGTCCCCATTGTCACGCCCGCGATGGCCGCCGCCGCGCCGTAGGGCGCAGCTATGCTCATGGCCTCGCTTTCGGTTACGGCTATTTTCCCGAATATGGCAAGCCCCGCTTCATATCTGCCCATGCAGTAATCCATGACCCATTTAGCCAGAATGATGCCGACGGCGAATTTCGCGACGGCCTCCCACACCTGTGACATTGCGGAGGGGGACATATTCCGAAGCCCCGCGTAATAACCCCTGTATGTTGACATGATACAGCAAAAGAATATGGACGGGGTGACGATAAATATGGCCGGGAGGGTCTGCAGGGAGCCGATGGATTTGGCATAGGGGTAGGCGAGGGCCAAAAGTATTATCGTCCCCGCGATACCTGTCAGCAAAAAAAGCCTTTTCGCTATGCGGAAAATCTTCCGCACGTCTTTTATCCGCCCGAGGGCGATGTTTTGCGATACAAGCTTTGTTATCGCCATTGGCAGCCCCGCCATAGAGATGCTGTAAATAGGGACATAGAGGTTAAAGGCCGACCCGAAATAGCCCCTGCCCACCGTGTCTAAGTAGTTGTTTAACGGTATTTTATAAAAAATCCCGATAAACTTGACTATCAGCGTTGATACAAGGAGTATCATGGCCCCGTTCAATAGCGACTGTTTTTTTTTCTGCGGCAAAATTTCACCCGTTTATCTAAATTTATATATTTTTTGTCCAGTTCCAAACGCAGTCATATGTAATGAAACCGCATTTATTGTAAAAATTCCTTCTTTTGGAATTAAACGCTTCTACATAAACTTTTTCCGCACCCATATCTTTCAGTTTTCTCAAACCTTCCTGAACAAGATTGTACCCTAAATTTTTGCACTGATATTCAGGATGGATGCTCATAGGCTCAAGCAGCGCGGTGTTTGTTGCTCTGTTATGCCAAAAAATACCCATTCCTATATATTTGTTTCTCAATTTATCCTTGAGCATTATTTCAAGGTTCCCGTCAAACATCGGCGCTTTTTCCGTATTTAAAAAGGGGATTACATAAGCCTCCGGGGCGGGGAATTCATCATTAGGGTGAAAACCTTTATGCACGGCATACTGCCTGACATAATCATCTTTCACGTCATAATGACAGGCGAATTCAAAGCCGTCCGGCAAAACCGGGTCAAAGGTTTTGCTGTTTATATATTGGTAATTTTGGTATGTACCCCGGTCTTTGTCTTCTGATATGTCAAAATCCTGATTATTATTCTCTTTATGCGCTTCTTCCAAAAATTTTATGATTTTTTCATAGTCATTGCTGTAGCTTCTGTTTGTTGTCATTTAAATACCCATTCCTTTCTGTCGAAAGGCACAAAACGGAATGAAACCGTGGAGTGCCCTTTTTTAGTTTTGATATAATGTGCTTTGAGGCAAGGGTACACTACAAAGCACGGGGAGGT
>WREG01000192.1 GCA_009779455.1 Oscillospiraceae bacterium | reverse complement strand
GTTGAATTTTTCTATTTCCTCAACGACATTCGCGGGTATTGCGTTGCCCAGAGCGGCCAAAATATCGGGAAAATTTCTCAGCACGTCAATTTGCCCCGACGCCATCGCGGTGCCTAAAAGACCGCCTGGAGACGGAGCCGTGCCGGCGATTTCCGCGGCTTTCGCGACAATTTCTGCGGCTTTTTCAACGAGGATGTCTATAATATCCCCGGATATTCTTAAAACGTTTGACAAAGGCGTATAAATAACGCCGTAAAGGCCCAGCATAACGGGGAGCTGGATTAGCATCGGCGCGCACCCTGCAGTCATGGCGCTATAACCCTCCCGCTGATAGAGGGCCTGCTGTTCTTCCTGTATGCGGCGGTTGTCGCCTTTGTATTTTTCTTTTATCTTACTGATTTTTGACTGCATCCTTAATTGTTTAGCAGCCCCTTTTTGCTGTTTGATAGATGACGGAAGTAAAATAATCCTGAAAAAAAGTGTCAAAATCAATAACGAAAAAAGGTAGTTCTGGCTGAACATATAGAGAAAGCTTAAAATCCAGCCAAAAGGTATAGCGAGTATTTCTCTGAAAGCTTCCATTTATAAAAATAATGCCTTTCCAAATTAATAATGAGGTATGGGACAGAAATCACATTGTTCAAATAACAATCAAAAGTCTTAGCCCCTAAACCCTAATCCCTGAACCCTCACTAAGGTACCGGGTCGTACCCCCCGGGAAAAAGCGGGTTGCATCTCAGCAGCCGCAGGAAACCGAGAAAAAACCCTTTTGCAATCCCGTATTTTTTCACCGCTTGCGCCATGTAGTCGGAACAGGTAGGGTAATACCTGCACCGTGCAGGCAAAAAAGGGGATATTTTTTTCTGATAAAAACGAATAAATTTTAGAAACAAGTTTCCCATACAATTCCTAAACCCTATAATCTTCCCGCAAGCTCAAGATGCTTTTTCATTATCCGTGCGATATCCCCGCTTTTGGATTCCGTCGTTTTTGCCCTCGCGACAAAAACAATGTCGCACGGGCCGTTTTTGACATAGGGCTCAAGGCTTGAATAGGCTGCCCTGATGACCCTTCTCGCCCGGTTGCGTTTGACGGCGTTGCCGATTTTTTTGCTGGCGGTTATGCCTATCCTCACGGTTCCGGCGCGGTTTTTATTGATATAGGTGACAAGGGCCGGATGGGTGAATTGCCTGCCCCTTGCATAAGCCCTGCGGAAATCGCTGTTCTGATTGATTGCAATTGTTTTGCCTGATTTGCTCATAAAAAATTAATACGATAAGCGCTTTCTGCCTTTTGCCCTGCGGCGCGCCAATACCTTGCGCCCGTTCCTGTCGGACATTCTTTTGCGGAACCCGTGCTCCATCTTGCGGTGGCGTTTTTTGGGCTGGTATGTCCTTTTCATATGGTAACCTCCCCTTATTTTTAATAAAAAATATTATATATCAAATAAAAGCATAATGTCAACCGTTTATTTGAAAATATACTGTTTAACGCTAAACAGTTTAAAAGCGGCGAAGCCGCTCTGACCCCTGAGAACCCGTGAATTCAGATTTCATTTGCTAACCGTTTACAACGGAGGCTTTTTTTTGCTGCTTTTTCTTTTTCGATTTGTATGCGAAAAGCTCGTCCAGATATTGCTCCGGCGTGGAATACTGGCCCACGGTCAGCCGGGTTTTATTATACATCCCGTGAAAATCGCTCCCGCCGGTTATTAAAAGCTTATTCTTTTTAGCGATGGAAATAAGCCTTTCCTCCGCTTCTTTTAAAAGGTGCGGACTCCACACCTCTATGCCGTCAAGCCCCAAGGGTATGAGCCTTTCCAAAATGCCCGGGTTGTCCGCTATGGCGGTATGGGCTAAGACGGCAATGCCGCCCGCGTCCTGAACCGCTTTGATAACTTCCTCAACAGGGGCATAAGCGGGAGTGATAAGTATATTGTTGTCGGATAAAGAAGAGAACAAATCATCATAAAGCTCCCCGTATATTGTGTTTGTGAAACCGCATTCCATAAGGGCGTGCATGATATGGTGCTTATATAAATTCATGGAGCCTGTGGCGCATTTTTGCACAAGCTCAACCGATAACGGATACCTGCCGACGGCTTTGAGCATCATGTATTGACCCGCGCGTTTGCGTACTATGGCGTTTGAATGGCAAAGCCCTTCGATCCTGTCGGGGCTATCGCACAGATATGCTAAAATATGGGCGCTTTTGCCCGTTTCTTTGTCCGTAGCGGAAAGTTCCACACCTGGTATCACTCTGATATTGTTGCGCTCACCTATGATTTTTGCCCGCACATTACCCGCCATACAATCGTGGTCGGTTACGGAAATAGTGTCAACACCGTTTTTTACCGCCAGCATTATAAGCTCTTCTATTCCCATAGAGCCGTCTGAAAGTCTTGTATGGCAATGCAAGTCCCCGCTCAAAAATCTTCACCCCTTATATAATCATTAAAAAATAAATAAAATATATGTCAAAAAAGCGCATAAAACGCACTTTAACTATCTTGACATATATTTTAACATATTATCTTTAAAAAAGCAACCATTATTTTTGTATGCCGAAATGTGAATATAAGCACTCATTTATTTCGCCCGCGCGCAGTTCCCGGCATTCAACTAAATTTTCCCCTTCAAATATTTTAAAAACATTGCCGTCAAGGGTCTTTCTGCCCGTTTCCGTTTTTATCGCTATCATATTTTCTTTGTTGAAAATAGAATCCGCATGTTTTTCGCAGTAAAAAGACGGCATTATGTAGTCAATGTTCAGCTGGGGTTCTTCCGTGAAGCCGAAAACGTCCCGCCAGCCGCCGCCGTGCAGTTCCGTCAATACCCGGCCGAAAAAGCTGTCTTTACGCATTTTATAGGTTTCGCCGAACTGGGGCTGTTCGAGGCCATCTTCCAATATTATAGGATAGCGCGGGGCGACGGCGCCCACGCCGACGTCGCAGAGGTAATAGCGCCCCTCTGCCAAAACCTTCAGCACCCTATGCCGCCGCATTGGTATTTCCGTCTCGCCCCGCAAATACCTCGCCATAAATTCCTGTACCTCAAAACCCATTTCGCGCAGGAGCCACGCGTAAAGCCCGTTTAATTCAAAGCAATACCCACCGCGCCTTCCCGTCACGATTTTGCCAAAAAGCCTGCCGTAATCGTAAGAAAGCGGGATACCATCTAAAATATCAAGATTTTCATACGGCACCGCGGTCACATGGGCGTATTGGATTTTTTTGAGCGTTTCGCCGTCAAGGGGGTCGCCCTCTTTTACGTCAGCACCTATGCGTTTTAAGTATAAATCAACTTTTTCGTTCAAAACAATCACCTTTTACTCTTGGTCTCCCCGACGGTTTTCATAATCCCCTTAAAAGTGTTGGCAATGGCGTGGGCGGTGTTCGGCCCCAGCGAATTCGTCTCTTCGTAATGCCCCCTGTCAAAGCGGTCGCGGCCCTGCTCGATGAAAGGGGTCTCGGAATGGAGGAAATAGTCGTTGGGCGGCACCACATAGCCCGTAAAGTCGTTGGCGAGGCCAAAAATCATAAGCTCCCTGTTGCCCGCTATCTCGCAGAGGGGTTCGGGGTTGATTTCCGGGCCTTTGCCCTCCGCTGATTCCTCCGCCGGGAGGTACCCGCCTATGGCAAGCTCCGGGAAAAGCTCGCCCGGCAGCAATAAAAGCTTCAAATCGCCGATTTCGAAGTACGTCATCTCGGTTTTCAGGGCTATCCCCAGCGTCCCGCTCCCCGTTGCGTAGCGGTTTTCGTTTTTGACAAGCCCCAGCTGGCAAATCGTCATCAGGAGGAAGTTGTCCGCGTCGGAATAATACTCCTGGCGCAGCATATTCACCACAGGCTCCAGCTTCCGCTCGTCCTCTATCGCGACGGCGGTTTCCGCGAGGGCTTTCCCGCCCATTACCGTGGATTCCACGGGGTCTTTGTCAAGCTCCTTGAGCCGTATAAGCCCGCCCACGGAGCTGACGAAATAAATGGAGTCCGCCCCGGCCATCTCTTCTATGCCCCGCCGCATGTAGCAGGCGAAATCCGCGCTGACGATGGGCCTGCCGAGCATTGATTCCGTATGGGACGAATAATTCAGCAGCCAAACCTCGCGGCTCCCGTCGGCGGGCACGAAACGCAGCCTGTAGAGCTCGTTGCAGAAAACGTGGGGCAGGCGGCTGTCCCGCTGTATCTCGGGGGTCTCTTTTTTGCCGTAATATATGGAGCCGTCCTTTCTGTTGGCGTAGGCCTCTTTCACGACCTTGACAATGCCTTTGTGCAG
>WREG01000191.1 GCA_009779455.1 Oscillospiraceae bacterium | reverse complement strand
GGCGGGACGCTTGACCTTGTCCGCGCGGGGGGCTCAGGCAAATACAGGGACACGACGCGGTACATAACGGGTGTTGCCGATTATTACATCAACAACACGCCGGAGGGCATATATTACCTTGCGAAAACGGATAATGGCTTTAAGTCGGTTTTATTCGATAAATCAAAAAAATATACGGACATAAGAAGCTTTAGCGGCGACCCCGTCCGCGATTATCTGCGCTGCGGAGATTTTATGCTTGAAAAATCGTCGAATAAGATTTTTTCCGTTCTTGCCGACGATATTTACGATATTGAAATTGAAGGCGGCAATAATTTTAAGGCGTCGTCCTTTGTTATTGACGCAGACGGCAAAAAAGCGTTCCTATACGGAATTTCAGACAATAAAACAACCATAGCCGTTTGCGGCATTGAAAAACAAACAACGGTATGCTATAAAACAAATGATTTGGCTTTCATCGAAAACCCGATAATGCTTGACGACGGGAAAACAGCGTTCACAAGGGCGCGTGACAAGGACGGCTCGGGGTTTTATTATAGCATAGTTGAGAGTTGAGAGTTATTGTAGATATCTGCGTGTATTCTCTCAATTCTCAATTATCCTGCGGGTACTTGACCCCGACGATTCTTCTTATTTCATCCATCTGCTTCAAAATGAACCTGCTTTTTTCAAGGGTCAAAACCGGGCTTTCTTTTAAGCCTTCCCTCACGCAGCCGGACGCTTCGGCTATCTGCTCCTCAAAGCCGTTGCCCGCGAACGGGGTTTCGATAAATTCGGTTTCTTTCCCTTCGATATGCACCTCGATCCTTTCGGGGGCGTAAAACCTTTCGCATTTCACATAGCCTTTCTCGCCGTAAATATAGCCCGCTCCGCCGGGTTTGTTCAGGAGCATGGCGGAAGACATCTGGGCTATGCAGCCGCTTTTATATTTGATCATATAACAGTTATGCACGTCAACCCCGGACGGCCCTATTTCAGCGTAAGCGGATATGCCCTCAACCTCGGAGCCCGCGTACCAGGATGAGAAATACAGGCAGTAGCAGCCCACGTCCAGCAGGGAGCCCCCGCCGTAAACGGGGTTAAACGCGTGGTGGCCGGGTTCGTCCCACATATCATAGCAAAAACTGCCCTCAATCCCTTTTACCTTTCCCAAAACGCCGGAATTTACGATTTCCATAAGCTTTATCGTCCCCGGGACAACCCGCCCCCACATGGCCTCCATCAAAAACGCGCCGTTTTCTTTGGCGCATTTTTCCATACGGTCAAATTCCCTGACATTCACCGTGATTGGTTTTTCAGACATCACGCCCTTTTTATTTTCCATATAAAGTATGGCGTTGCCGGCGTGGCAGCCGTGAGGGGTCGCGATATATGCGATATCGATGAGGTCGGACTTCGCCATTTCCTCATAGCTGCCGAAAGCGTTCGGTATGTTAAATTCTTCCGCGAATTTTTGCGAGTTTTCCGCAGTGCGCGACGCGACGGCGGAAAGCTCCGCTCCCGGAGTGTTTTTACAAGCTTCGGCAAACCTGCGGGCGATGCCCCCCGTGCCGGCTATTCCCCATCTTATTGTTTTCATAAAATAAGAGCTTAATACCCTGCTCTTTTCCCCGCCTTTCGTTAATTGCGGCCTTTTCCTGCCGTTAATAATATAATAACACAAATAAGCTGTTTGTAAACAGTTGTTTTATAAATATTTTTACAAAAAATATTTATCCTTGTAAAATTCAAAAATTATGCTATACTAAATATTAAATTTTGCAATAAAAGGAGATTGCCGAATATGTTTGAAAAATCAGTCGCCGCGCGCATGGGCCGGTTACATACCGAATCCGCGTTCCAGATCCTCGCGAAAGCCAAAGCATTGGAATCTCAGGGCAAAAGCATTATCCACATGGAAATCGGCCAGCCCGACTTTAAAACCCCGCAAAACATCATCGAGGCAGCTTACAGCGCCATGAATAACGGCTATACGGGCTACGGGCCCACCCCCGGCTTCCCGGAGGTGCGCGAAACCATAGCGGAATACGCGGCGGGGCATAAAAATATAAAGACCTCGAAGGAAGAAGTGGTTATAGTCCCCGGCGGCAAGCCCGTCATATTCTATACCATGCTTATGCTTATCGAGCCGGGCGACGAGGTCATTTACCCGAACCCGTCGTTCCCGATTTATGAATCCTGCATAAAATTCGCGGAAGGCGTACCCGTGCCCCTTCCCTTGACCGCCGAAAACGATTTCAGGCTCGATATTGAGGGCTTTAAAAAGCTCATAACGCCGAAAACCAAGCTTGTCATGATAAACAGCCCCTCAAACCCCACGGGCGGCGTATTCGGGGCAGACGACATCCTTGCGATAGCGGAAATCTTGAAAGACCGCCCCGATATTTTCATTTTGTCCGACGAAATTTACGACAGGATAGTCTTTGAGGGCAAAACCCTGTCAATAGCGTCCCTGCCCGGCTTTAAAGACAGAACCGTCATCCTCGACGGCTTCTCGAAAACCTACGCCATGACAGGCTGGCGCATAGGCTACGGCATTATGCACCCGGCTCTCGCGAAGCATATGGAAATGCTGATGGTCAACTCAAACTCCTGCACCGCCTCGTTTACCCAGATGGCGGCGAAAGAGGCCTTGACCGGCCCCCAGGACGCCGTTGACGGGATGTGCGAAGCGTTCAAAGAGCGCAGGGACTGGCTGCACAAAGCCCTTAACGATATCCCCGGCGTAAAATGCCGCCTGCCGAAGGGCGCGTTCTATATATTCCCCGATATTTCGTCTTACGGCTTAAAATGCGGCGAATTCGCCGACCGCTTGCTTGAAGAAGCGGGCGTCGCCGCCGCCTCGGGCACGGCTTTCGGCGAATACGGCGAGGGGTATATAAGGCTTTCCTACGCAACATCGCTTGAAAATATTAAAATCGCGGTGGATAGGATAGAAAAATTTGTTAAAACTATTTGAGAAAGGGACTTTTGATGAATATATGGCATGACATTGACGCGGGGCGTATTACCCCTGAATCTTTTTGGGCGGTTATAGAGATATCCAAAGGCGGGAAGTCTAAATATGAGCTGGATAAGGAGACCGGCCTTTTGAAGCTTGACCGCATTCTGTTTACGTCCATGCAATACCCGGCGAATTACGGCTTCATACCCCGCACCTACGCGGACGATTTCGACCCGCTGGACGTGTTGGTTTTATGCTCTGAAAGCCTTGTGCCGCTGACGCTGGTGAGGTGCAGCCCCATCGGCATTTTAAGGATGATCGACGAGGGGATGGTTGACGAAAAAATTATAGCAGTCTGCGACAACGACCCCTTTTACGATATGTACACCGATATAGAACAGCTCCCGCCGCACATTTTTGCGGAGATAAGACACTTTTACGAGGTCTACAAAACCCTGGAGCATAAGGAGACTATAGTAAAAGAGATAGAGGACCATGAGCAGGCGGAACATATCATTAAGCAGTGCATAGAGAATTACAATAAGGAATTCAATGAGCCGAACCTGAAAATACTGGCGGCTTTAAAAGAAATAGAGGATATGAAAAGCGGTAAAACACCGAAAAACCCGCAAAGCGTGGAAAGCCTTTTTAAGAAGTTAAATCTTAATGAATAAAACAAACCCGGACGGCTTCAGCCCCGCCCGGGTTTACATTTTGTGTGGGGCAATCTAAAAATTGCAGCCCCTAAATCCTGAATCCTAATCCCTGCATCCTATTTAAGACCGTTCATATACTTGATGGTCTTGACCATCTGCACGGTATAGGACCACTCGTTGTCGTACCAGCTCATGACCTTGACAAGGGTTTTGCCGTTTTCGAGGGAGGTGACCTTTGTCTGCGTCGCGTCGAAGAGGGAGCCGAAATCGCAGCCGATAACGTCGGAAGATACGATCTCGTCCTCTGTATAGCCGTAAGCGTCGGAGGCGACGGATTTCATATAGGCGTTGATTTCGTCGGCCTTCACTTCTTTGCCTACGACCGCTACGAGTTCCGTCGCGGAGCCTGTGAGCACGGGTACCCTTTGTGCGGAGCCGCTGAGTTTGCCGTCCAGCGCGGGGATGACAAGGCCGATGGCTTTCGCCGCGCCCGTGGAGTTGGGGACGATATTCATAGCCGCCGCGCGGGCCCTGCGGAGGTCGCCCTTCCTGTGGGGGCCGTCGAGGACCATTTGGTCGCCTGTGTAGGCGTGGATGGTGGTCATGAAGCCTTTTTCGATGGGCGCGAAATCGTTGAGGGCTTTCGCCATCGGGGCCAGGCAGTTTGTCGTGCAGGACGCCGCCG
>WREG01000190.1 GCA_009779455.1 Oscillospiraceae bacterium | reverse complement strand
TTTTTTTGACTCCCTTGATTTTTACAAGCGTTATTTTGAGATTATGAATATATTCGGCGCGCCGTTTTTCGTCCTCCACGGCTCAAAGCCCCAAAGCTCCACTGACGAGGATGAATATATTGAGCGGTTCGGCATATTCGCGGAATCAGCGCGGGATAACGGCGTGACGCTGACCCAGGAGAACGTGGTGCATTACAGGAGCGAAAGCCCGGATTTCCTTTTAAAAATGGCAGCCGGCCTCGGCAGCCTGTTTAAAATGACCTTTGATATAAAACAGTCGGTTAGGGCGGGCATACCGCCTCCTCAATTCATAGAAAAATTATATCCCCATATAGCCCATGTGCATATAAGCGACCATTCGCCGGAAAAAGACTGCATATTGCCGCTCACGGGCGTTTTTGACTTCGCGGGGTTCTTTAAAACGCTGAAAAACAGCGGTTATAAAGGCGATTATATAATTGAGCTTTATAACCACGGTTTCGAAAAGGATGAGGATATTTTTAAATCGAAAGAAAAGATGGAAATGTTTATTTAACCAAGGAGGTCTATTAGTTTTAAATTTTACCCAAGAGCCACATCCGGCAGCATCATCAATTGTGCCGGGCTGCGGGCTTTGTTATCCTAGCTTTTCGGGGCGTTTTTTTGCTTTCTTTTAAAAATCGTTTAGAGCGCGTTGATTTTATTAAGGAGCAGTTTCGCGCACTCGATCTGGTTGGGGATATTCCCCGTTTCATCCTTTACGCGCCAGATGTCCGGCGTTATTTCGTCCGCTATGTATATGTTTCTGTTTTCGTCAAAGCCGAATTCGATTTTGAAGTCTATCAATGTTAAGCCTAGGCCTTTTAATTCCGACCGCAGGACATCCCCTGCTTTTACCAAGAGGTCAAGGGCTTTTCGGTATTCGCCCTCATTCAGCAGGCCTTTCATGATGCATAGGCGTTCGCTGATAAGCGGGTCGCCCTGCCCGTCGTCCTTCAAAGTGACCTCAAGGTAAGGCGGGTCAAAGGGGATGCCGGGTTCCAGGGTGAACCTGCGGCACATACTGCCCGCCGTGAAATAACGAAGCACAAATTCAAGCTTCGGAACATAGACGTTGCGTACCCGCATTAAGCGTTTGTCGAGGTCGGCATCCAAATAATGCGTAGGTATCCCTTTAGCGCCCATCAGCCCGAAAAAATATTTTGAAATTGCCAGCCCCGTTTTCCCTTTGCCGGAAACGCTGCCGCCAACTGTGTTTGAGCCGGGGTCAAACACGCCGTTTTCGCCTGTGGCGTCGTCTTTGAAAAACAGGAAATAATCGCCGGACGCCTCATCTTTTAAAACCGTTTTTGTTTTGCCTTCATAAATTGTTTCCATAAAAACCGCCTTCTTTACCATGATATAATAATCGAAAAAAATATTTTAACATATCACATTTAAAAAAAGCAAGAGAAAAAAAGCAATATAGCGTTTTTTTTCAAGTTCAATGGTTATAAATTTTCCCATACCTCTTTATTTTTGTTTTTATTTATGTTATCATTAGCTAAAATAGAGTTGTTGTAACTTAAAAAAGGATAATTGTAATTATGGATATTGCCGTAATGGGATACGGGATCGTCGGCTCCGGCGTCGTTGATCTGCTTACAAGGAATCACAGGAGCATCCTTGAAAAAAGTATGCAGGATTCACTTGATGTCAAATATATACTTGACATCAGGGACTTTCCCGGCGATGCTAGCGAACATCTTATAATACATGATTTTGACGCGATATTAAGCGATTGCGGCGTTGGCATCGTCGTAGAGACTATAGGCGGCCTGAACCCCGCGTATAAATACGTCGCAGCCTGCCTTAATGCAGGTAAAAGCGTCGTGACCTCCAATAAAGAGCTTATCGCGGAGAAAGGCTTTGAGCTTTTGTCGCTTGCGGAAAAAAACAATGTGAATTTGCTGTTCGAGGCTTCCGTCGGGGGGGGGATCCCCATCGTAAGGCCGATAATCCAATGCCTTGCCGCGAATGAAATAAACGAAATAGCCGGGATTTTAAACGGTACCACGAATTATATATTAAGCAAAATGGCGTCGGACAGGCTCGGCTTTAACGAAGCGCTTGAAAAGGCGCAGGGCTTTGGGTACGCGGAAAGCGACCCCACGGACGACATAGAGGGCTTCGATTCCTGCCGTAAAATATGCATTTTAGCCTCACTCTGCTTCGGGAAACACGTTTACCCCAAGGATGTATATACTGAAGGCATAACAAAAATAACCGAAAACGATATAGAATACGCAAAGTCCTGCGGCGGCGTTATAAAGCTTGTCGCGGCGGCAAAAAGGAAGGGAAACGGCAAAATTTTATGCTTCGTGAGACCTTCCGTTGTAGGCCTCCACAGCCGGTTCGCGGCGGTAGAGGATGCGTACAACGCCATCCTTGTGCGGGGCGACGCAATAGGCGATTTGGTATTTTGCGGCATGGGCGCAGGGAAAATGCCCACCGCCAGCGCCGTGGTGGCCGATATTATCGACTGCGCGAAACATATCAAGCGCAAAAAGCATTTCGGCTGGGCCGACAGCGTAATTGATTATGCGGACGATCATAAATACTGCGAAACCGCGCTTTATGTGCGCGCAAACGCGGAAAACGCCCGAAACGCGGAGATAGAAATCGAAGACAGGCTTAAAAATGTTCGCTTCCTTGACCGTGAAAACAAACCGGCGGGTGAAACGGCGTTCATTACGCCGAAGATGCCTGAATACGATATATTAAGCATATTGGAGGATATCCGCTCAATTGAGGTTGCGTCAATAATTAAAATTGCGGATTATTGAGGAGGAATATATTTGAGTTTAATTGTTAAAAAGTTCGGCGGCAGCTCGGTCGCTGACGCCGGGAAATTTTTAAGCGTCGCGAAAATCGTGGCTGACTGTTACCGAGGGGGATGCGACGTTGCGGTTGTGGTATCGGCACCCGGCGACACCACGGACGATCTTTTGGAAAGAGCCGCAGAGGTCAACCCGAAAGCATCGAGAAGGGAGATGGATGTGCTGCTGACGACCGGGGAGCAGATGTCCATAGCCCTGCTGGCAATGGCGATCGAAAAGGAGGGCTGCCCGGTCATATCCCTTTTGGGCTGGCAGGCGGGTTTTCAGACCGATTCCAACTACGGCGCGGCAAGGATAAAAAAAATAGACGCCGACAGGCTCCGCGCAGAGCTTGACAAACGCAATATAGTCGTCGTAGCGGGCTTTCAGGGCCTTAACAAATACGACGACCTCACGACCTTCGGCAGGGGCGGCTCGGACACAAGCGCGGTGGCTTTGGCGGCGGCTTTGAACGCCGACCGCTGCCAGATATATACTGACGTGGACGGGGTTTACACCGCCGACCCGCGAAAGGTCAAAAACGCGAAAAAGCTTGACGAAATTACATACGACGAAATGCTGGAGCTGGCAACGCTCGGTGCGCAGGTGCTGAACAACCGCTCCGTGGAAATGGCGAAAAAATATAATATTGAAATAGAGGTGCTTTCAAGCGTTACGGGAGCGCCGGGGACTTTGGTGAGAGAGGTGGCCAATATGGAAAAAATGCTTGTAAGGGGCGTTACAAAAGACGTAAACTGCGCGAGGATAACGCTGATAGAGGTTCCGGACGTGCCGGGCATAGCTTTTAAGGTTTTCAGCAGGCTCGCGGCAAAAAAGATAAACGTGGATATCATTCTGCAATCAATAGGCAGAAACAATACAAAGGATATAGCTTTTACGATATCGAAGGAGAACGCGGAAACAGCCGTAAACACCCTGAAAGAATCCTTTGAGGAAATCAAAAACATAAAATGCGACGACAACATAGCAAAAGTTTCGGTCGTAGGGGCAGGAATGGAAACCCATCCGGGAGCCGCCGCGAAAATGTTTGAGGCCTTGTATGATCAGAACATAAATATTCAAATGATTTCGACCAGCGAAATAAAAATATCGGTTCTGATAGACGCGGGCGACGCGGACAAGGCCGTGCAGTCGATACATGATAAATTTTTGGGGGATTGACCCGTTTATTTTAACCCGTACAGCCCAAACGGGTCGCTTTGCAGCGCGTCCCTGTAAAGCCCGACGACATTTTTAACCTCCGCCAGCATACATTTGCTGTTTCCTATGGTGATATCGGTAATGTACCCTTTTTCATACGCCCTTTTTTGAATGGTATGCCAGGGCTTTGCCTGCGGAGTCCAAGCTTCTATAAACCACTCCGTTTCGGGGTAAATTTTCCGCGCTTCTTCTGAAGGGCGGAACAAATTTTTTATTTCTTTCGGCAGAATATCCTCGGCGTAATG
>WREG01000189.1 GCA_009779455.1 Oscillospiraceae bacterium | reverse complement strand
TATTTTTGTCAAAAGCCTTATGGAAATATTGGATTTGTCGGATGATACCGTAAACGACCCCAGAGGTATGTTGGCAGTCACGATTTTTACCGCGTCCTTTAAACTTTTAGCGGCGCCGTCGATTTGGGCCTGCTGGTATTTCCTGAGAGGGGTTTTATTTACGGCGTTCGCTGCGGCTATAGCCTTGTTGAGCGCGTCCCAACCTTCCTTTGTTACATTGGGGTATTTTGCGGCCCCGTCGTTTTTGACCTTGTTCGCGTCCGCTATGGCTTTTTCAAGAACGGTATAATCAGCCGAGTTGCCTTTTGATATAAGCCCCATCCGCGCCGCCTGCAAATCGTTTTTGGCGTTGTTTATGGCTGTCTGCGTAACCGTGCCGCCCGTTCCCTTTGCTTTTACGTCTTCCGCTTTTTTAAGCGCCGCTTCGTAAACCGTCCAGCTCTGAGCCGAATATTTCGATTTTGCATAACCCTGAGCCTTCG
Source organism: Oscillospiraceae bacterium (assembly GCA_009779455.1). Taxonomy (GTDB): domain Bacteria; phylum Bacillota; class Clostridia; order Oscillospirales; family Acutalibacteraceae; genus WREG01. The sequence continues at coordinate 3,833 of WREG01000189.1, read as the reverse complement.
TGGAGTTTATCGCCTCGGATAAAAAGGCGCCGCTGTAGCCGCCGTCGCGCTTTTGGGTCTTCATCCTGTCGTATGTGAGCTTCAGCAGATTTTCCGTTTCGGCGATAAGTGCGGAGTTCGCCATATTTGTATTGCCGGCCGTAAGCATATTGTGCGCGGCGAACTGCTGCGTCGTAAATTTCGCGAAAAGGTAGACCTTGAAATCGACGAAGCTGTAAGGCTTTTGCTCCATTTCCTTCATAATGCCGTCATAGCGTTCTTTGAGCTTTAGGAATGAGCCGTCAACGTTTGCCCTTGATTTTTCAAGTTCATTTATCGCTTTTGTTAATTTGTCGGCCGCTTTTTTATAAAGGGGGAGCGTGTCGTTATTAAACGTTGCCGCGTTCTTCGGCCGCAGCACGACCTCCGCCGCTTCCCGCACGGCGGCTGTATAAGCGTCGAATTTTGCCTTGTCGGTATAAGCCCAAGCCTGCCTGTTGGCCGTCAGGGCGTTTTCAAACAGGCTGTTGAGGTCGCTGTCGTTAAACTTGCCGACCGACCCGGACGGTCCGGACGACGACAGATATAGATACTTCTTTTCCGTAAACGGCGAAGACGCGATCGGGCTGTTGTCCTTGCCGTAAATCTGATATTTTACCGTGACCTCCAGTAATTTGTTCGCAGCGCCTGAGCCTTTCAGCGTGACGGTTTGGGGCGTTATGGACTGGAGGGGGGCGAACTTTGTTTTGCTGACGGAAACGTTGTTTAAATTCGTCGTTATATCCGTTATATCGACCCTGTAAAGGCTGTCCCTTGTCACCTTGCCGTCTTTTGTGAACGCCGACGGTGTGCCGCTCATGGGGTTGGTTATACTCATGTCGAGCGTAAAGCTGCCGTTCAGGGCGTTCACGACATAATAATCAATGGGGGGGGAATCAAGCTCTCCCGGTTTTTTCGGCGTCGGGTCGGGGAAGATTACCACGGGCGGCTGGAGAACGTTGGTCTTGCCCATTTGCACCGTGACCGACGCGATAATCGGCAGGAGCGTGGGTAAAACGGACTTTTTATTTACGTTGAGCGGGTCTATTATGCCGTTGAACAAAGCGGAAAGGTTCTTTTTTGAGACAAAGTCCTCGACCGTAAGCGGCGCTTTTGGGTTGGGTACGGCGCCTTTAAATACCGAATTGATGATCTGGTTTACCACATATATAACGCCGGGTACGGCTTTCATGTTAAAAATGTTGTTCGGGGCGCTGTTTTTCCTGAATATGTTTGCGATGCCGTAAACATCCATATTCAGAAGGTTGCCTATGAGCTTTTTCATTACAAAATCTTCAAACTCGCAGGTATAGCCCGATTTTGAAACGTCGTTTATAAAATCGAGGGGTATAAGGGAATTTAGCAGCACGTTTATTTTCTTCCATGTTTCGGGTCCGCCCCTGCGCGCGCCGCTTTGGTAATTCCTGTCGTAATTAAGGGGTTTCGCGGCGGCAAACAGCCCGTCCACATAGCCCAGCCCCCAATTTATGATCTCATCAAGAAAATCTATCCACTGCCAGCCTTTCCCCTTCAGCTCTTTGACTTTCGCGGCGTTCATCTTCAAATCCGCGCCCTGGTCAATCACATAGACGACGACATCCACAACCATTGTCATTATAATATCCGTCCACGCCGCGTCAGATTGGCTCTTTAAAACGCGTTTTTCGACCGAGGAAAAAATCTTGTCGTCATAATTTAAATGCGGGACCGTCGCCGACAGGCCTTCGCGGAGCAGGACCGCTAAAAACTGCTCCATAGTGGTCATGTCATCGGGAAGGATGCAATAAGGGGCGGCCACGGATATCACGGCGCGGAGGAAATAGACGGTCATTTCCTCTATGTTCATGTTTTTGACCGCGGACGCGCTGATCTTGCTCATATTGAAGCTGTCGGGGAAGTATTTTTCAGGCAGGAGGGGCAAGACGGCCCGTTCAAATTTTTCTATATTGGCGTTCAGGTTTTTGTTGTCCCCGTTTACAAGATTCAGGCCTTTGAACATCTTATTAAGCGCGAAACAGACGAATTTGTTTAATGTGCCTATGGGGTCGCCGCTGTTTTTAAAGCTGAATTCGCCGGGGCCGAAATTATAATCCCAGTTGATGATGCCGGACAGCTTGTTGGCCCCGGTAAAATCCGCTATAAAATAATCCTTGCCGTCGCGGTAAAAATATTTGTTGCCGTTTGACGGGCTTTTGCCGAAATACGCGTCCGCGTAGGCGGAATTCACGGATTTATCTTCCGACGCCAGCTTGGCCTTGACGGCGCTGTCTGTGACGGGTATCATGCTGACGTCCGCGAAATCGCAGAACATAGCCTTTATTGTGCTGTTGAGCATCGGGGCCAGCGCGTCTTTATAGAGAAGGTCCAAAATGTTTTCGATCAGCTGATAAAAAGTATTATTGGTCATATTGAGAAGGCCGCTGTCTTTCGCGAGGGAGGGCAGCAGCACCGCGCCTTCGATTTGCGACGCGCTGAAGCTCCCCATGTTCAAAAACGATGATACGTTTGAGAGCATGGAAAACGCAGAAGCCAAGCCGCCGCTGTTCGTCTGAGGCTTTGTCAGCATATCCGTGAGCATCCTGTTCACAAGCCGGTCGGCCGTATAATTCTTAAACTCTGACGAATCCTGTCGCCTGTTTGTATAAGCGGAATCGCCGTAATTGGGGTTATAGACGAAGGAGGTGTATATCAGGTCCTTTATCATATCGGGGATGCCGTTGAAAACAGCGTTCATATCCGAAACCTTGCCGGTCGAAGTCGATATGTTCCCCAGGCTCCCCAGATTAAGGGTTCCGTTTATAAGCCTTGTCAGCGTGCCTTTGTTGTCTGCGGCAAACTGTACGATCCCGTATACGAAATTTAAATCGCCCTTGCTTCTTGACAGCCCGTTTAAAGCCGTCACGTCCAATTCTGCGAGATCGCCCACTATGGGCTTAAAAAAATCAAGCGCGTTTTTGTATGTCGATATGGTTTCATAAATAGTTTTCGCCGCTTTGTCGATCGAGGTATAATCAATCGTAAATTTAGGGATAGGGTTGGTAATCACGTCGCCTATATCCGCCAGATACAAATCGATAAAATCGAGAAGCATCGTAGCCGACTGCTCATGGGTAATCTCGACCATGTCGGTGTTGTTATATTTAAGTTTATCAGGCGAAACGGCGGCCTGCACCCCCACCGCTACCGTGCCGGAAATCAAAAGCATGGCCAGCAGCACGCAAAAAAGTCTGAAAGGTTTTTTCAAAATAATAACGTCCCTTCGGAATGAAACAAATCATTCACTGAAATTTTAGAGGTTGCCTTTAATATAAGAATAATTTATAAATGCCCCGATGTCAACATACATACATTGTAGAATCTGTAAAATAACTATTAACTTAGGGACTAGGATTTAGGGATGAGGGATTTAGGGGCTCGGGTTTCGGCGTTTTCTCTAATCCCTAATCCCTAAATCCTAGTCCCTGTTTTGTGCTAAATGCCGATTTTGCGGAATATTTGAAAATAAACTTGATTTTCCTCTAAAATTAACCTATAATTTATCTATCCTTATTGATTTCGACAAAAAAAGCGGGTTTTTTAATGAAATTGCTTGAAGACAGGATAATTTCATCTGCCGGGATCCTTCCGGGCGGCGTTGTCCGGGCCGATATGTTTTTGAACCATCAGCTCGACGTGGGCCTGCTGAAAGAAATGGGCAAAGAATTTTACGGGCTTTTTTCCGGGGCCGGCGTAACGAAAATATTGACGGTCGAGGCGTCGGGGATAGCTTTAGCGTGCTTTGCGGCGGAATGTTTTGACGTGCCCGTGGTTTTCGC